>VBCT01000010.1:0-265 GCA_005882235.1 Betaproteobacteria bacterium | reverse complement strand
CCGCGCCCAAGGATGGCCACGAGGATCTTCTTGCGCGCGATCCCGGAGCGGCGCTCGCCAAGGCCTACGACATGGTGCTGAACGGCTCGGAGATCGGCGGGGGCTCGGTGCGTATCCACCGCGAGGAAGTGCAGTCGAAGGTGTTCCGCGCGCTCTCGATCGGGCCGGAGGAAGCGAAGCAGAAGTTCGGGTTTCTGCTCGAAGCGCTGCAATACGGCGCGCCGCCACACGGCGGTATCGCCTTCGGCCTGGACCGCATCGTGGC
>VBCT01000242.1 GCA_005882235.1 Betaproteobacteria bacterium | reverse complement strand
TGACCGTCGCAAGACGCGGCGTGCGCTCGACCAGCGCCATCTCCCCGAACACGCCGCCCGCCCCGATTCTTTCCACGAGCTTGCCCCGGATCGAAACCGCAAGGCGGCCTTCGAGCACGACGTACATCATCACGCCGGCCTGGCCTTCCTTCACGATCACCTTGTTGCGCTCGTAGCGCACCGTCGTCTGGGAAAGCGCGCGCGAGAGAATGGCGAGCGCGGATTTGTCGAAGACCGCGGATTCCTTCATCTTGACCCCGGAGGCGGGGCCGCCCGGGTTCTGCTTGCCGATCGTATCGCGCATGCGGCGAATCATGACGCTCATCAGCATGAGCGCGAACTCGGGTCTTTTCCGCAAGGCGCTTTGAAACTGGCCGTCGTCGAGCCCGATCACCCGGCACGGTATTTTCGCCACGGCGCTGGCGCTGCGGGGCATCTCGCTGATCGAAGCCATCTCGCCGAAGATCTCGCCTTTCCCGACCTTGGCGATGACTTTGTTCTTGGCGATCAGACTGACCTCGCCCTCCAGGAGCAGGTACATCTTGTCGCGCTGGAGCAGGAGCCGGTTTCTTTTTTCGTTCTCGGTGAAAATGGTCGCGCCCTGGGGGACGGTTTCCGGCTTGCCGACGGATCCGAAAAACTCCATCGCCATCGCCGGGTCGTAGATCGAAGTCTTCGCGGGCTGCACGGGCTTCGTGAAATCCAGTTCGCTCATTCGGTTTCCTCCAGCCTGGCGTGTTCCGCGCTCCGGGCGGGCACCGCACCGGGTTTCAATCCACCCTGGCACCGGATGCGCTGATCACCTTCGCCCACTTCTCGATCTCGCTTCTGATGTGGGCCGCGAATTGTTCGCGGCTCCCGCCGATCGGCACCAGGCCGTCGTTCGTCATCCGCGCCTTCATGTCCGAGGTTCGCATGATATTCGCAACTTGCGCGTTGAGCAGGTCGAGCACGTCGCGCTGCGTCCCGGCCGGTGCGAGCAGGCCGTACCACTGGCTGGATTCGTAACCCGGAAGGCCGGCTTCGGAGACGGTCGGCAGGTCCGGCATCGCCTGCAGCGGCTCGCGGCTCGTGACCGCAATCGCGCGAAGGCGGCCCGCCGCGACGTGTCCGCCGGCGTTGATCGCGGGAAGGAACATCACCGGCGCCTCGCCCGCAAGCAGGCCGATCATCGCCGGACCCGAGCCCCGATACGGAACGTGTATCAGTTGCACTCCGGCCATCACGTTGAAGAGCTCGCCCGCGAGATGCGGCGTGCTGCCCGAGCCTGAGCCGGCAAACCCGATTCGCCCGGGCTGCGACCTGGCGAGAGCGATGAGGTCTTTGACCGACCTGACCGGCAGCGACGGATGCACGACGAGCACATTGGGTCCGAGGGGCATCAGGCTGATGGGCTCGAAATCCTTCACCGGGTCGTAGGGGACGCTCTTGTAAAGGCTCGGGTTGGTGACAAAGCCCGCGCCTGTAAACAACAGCGTGGCGCCGTCGTTTGCCGATTTCGCGGCAGCTTCCGTCCCGATATTCCCGTTCGCACCTCCGCGGTTCTCGATCACGAAGGGCTTGCCGAAGCCCTCGGCCAGCTTCTGGGCGAGGATGCGTCCCGCGGCGTCGACGCCCCCACCGGCCGGAAACGGCAGGATCACGTGCACCGGGCCTTTGGGATAGGCAGTTTCGCCGCCCGGCGAACGCTGTGCGAGCGCGGAGCACACGGCAAAAGGGAGGGCGATCGCCGCGATCGCGCGTGCCGGGTTCATTTCCTGGCTCCCTGGATTGCCATCCAGACGTTCTGAGGCGTGGCGGGCATGGCGATGTCGCGCACGCCGAAGGGGGCGAGCGCGTCGACGATGGCGTTGACGACCGCGGCGGGAGCCGGTGTGGTAGCACCTTCACCGGCGGCTTTGATTCCGAGCGGGTTTGTCGGCGAAAGGACTTCCACGATCTCGGCGCGGAAGGAGGGCAGGGTATCCGATCTGGGAATGGCGTAATCCATCAGCGACCCGGTGTGCGGCTGTCCCGTCGCCGGGTCGACATGATAGCTCTCCGAGAGCGCCTGGCCGATCCCTTGGGCTGCGCCGCCGTGAGTCTGGCCGTGAACGATCAGGGGATTGATGCAACGACCGACGTCATCGACCGCAGTGAATCGCATGATGTCGACCGTGCCAGTTTCCGGGTCGACCTCGCACTCGCAGATTGCGCATCCGTTCGGGAATACCGGGTCATGCATTTCGTTGTCGGCCACGACGGCGAGTCCGCCTGACAATTCCTTGGGCAGGAGAGCTTCCGCCGAGTCTCGCGCCAATTCCAGAAAGCCGTACGCCCTGAGCGCGTGCGGCCCCGAGAAGCGCCCGTCGGCAAACCGTATCTCCGCCGCGCTAGCCTCCAGCATGTGAGCCGCGATTTTCTTCCCGTTTTCGATCAGCTCCCTTGCGGCCAGGGAGAACACCGTCGCCGCATGGCGCATCGAGCGGCCGGAATGCGAGCCGCCGCCCACGCTCACCACATCGGTGTCGCCGGCCAGAATATCGATCGCTTCCACGGGTACCGACAGCAGCGAAGACACCACCTGCGCGAAGCTCGTCTCGTGACCCTGTCCCGAAGGCTGCGTGCCGATCACGACCTTGACGCGCCCCGCGGGAGTGATGCTGATCTCGGCGCGCTCCTTGGGTGAGCCGATCGAAGATTCGACGTAGTTCGAGAGGCCGCGCCCGAGTAGCCTGCCGCGCGGGGCGGCGCTCCTGCGGCGGCCTTCGAAACCGCTCCAGTCGGCGATTCGCATCGCAAGATCCATGTTGGCCTCGTAGGTGCCGCTGTCGTAGGTCATTCCCACCGCGTTGCGGTAAGGCATCGCTTCCGGGCGGACGAGGTTCCTTCGGCGCAGCTCGATCCGGTCCATGCCGAGCTCCGCGGCGGCCGTGTCGATCAGGCGCTCGATCGCAAAGTTGACCTCGGGCCGTCCCGAGCTGCGATAGGGATTGGTCGGCGCCGTGGTGGTGAAGACGGCGCGGCTTCTCAAGCTGGCGGCGGGAATGTCGTAGCACCCGGTGATAAGGCCGGATCCTTTCGAAAGCGGCGAGAGCGAAACGCAGCGCGCGCCGACGTTGGAGAGGTTGGAGGCGCGCATCGCGAGAAATTTTCCATCAGCGCGAAGAGCGAGCTCGACCTCCGTGACGAGGTCCCGCCCCTGATAGTCGGAGAGGAAGGCTTCGGATCGCGAGGCGGTGAACTTGACCGGGCGCCCGAGCTTGCGGGAGGCCCAGAGCGCGAGGCCATATTCGACGTATACGCGATTCTTCGATCCGAAGTTGCCGCCGACGTCGCGGCAGACGACGCGCAGGTTTCGCGGCTCGATTCCGAGGAGCGAAGCGAGGTCTTTCTTGTAGCGAAC
>VBCT01000241.1 GCA_005882235.1 Betaproteobacteria bacterium | reverse complement strand
GGCGGTGCACTACAAGGGCGGCGGGCCGGCGATCAACGATCTCGTTTCGGGCACGGTGCAGGTGATGCTGATCCAGGCGGGCGGCGCGATCGGGCAGAACGTCAAGTCCGGAAAGCTCGTCGGCCTCGCCACCAGCGGACGCGAGCGCTCGCCGCACTTCCCGGACCTGCCGACGATCGCAGACTTCTACCCCGGGTTCGAGACGACGTCCTGGGTGGGGGCCATCGCCCCCGCCGGAACGCCGCGCGCGGTCATCGAAAGGCTCAACGCCGCGCTCGCGAAGACCCTGTCTTCGCCCGACGTGAAGCCGAGGTTCGACACACAGAGCGCCGAGATCGTCGCGAGCACACCGGAGCAGTTCGGAGAACTCATCAGGTCCGAGACGGTGAAATGGGGCAAGATCATCCGCGAGAAGAACATCCGGGTCGAATGAGGCGGCGGCCCTCGATTCGCTATCGGGCCGCGCCCCCCACCCCGAATTCCTCGCCGATCGGCCGCCCGGGATAGTGGAAGGCAATCGGCCCGTCGGGCTGCGCGTGCATGAACTGGTGAACGTAGGGATCCTTGGAAGCGAGCACCTCCTCGGGCGTTCCCTCGCCCGCGACCACTCCATCCGCGATGACGTAGACGTGATCCACGAGCTTCACCGCCTCGCTCACGTCGTAGCTCACCACGATGGAGGTCGCGCCCAGCGAATCGTTCAGCTGCCGGATCAGATTCGCGATCACGTTGATAGAAATGGGATCGAGCCCGCCGAAAGGCTCGTCGTACATCGCGAGCATGGGATCCATCGCGATCGCGCGCGCGAGCGCCACGCGCCGCGCCATCCCCCCGGAGAGCTCGCTCGGCGCCAGCGCCTGCGTGCCGCGCAGGCCCACTGCGTGCAGCTTCATCAGCACGATCCTGCGCAGCACGCTCTCGGGGAGCTCGGTGTGCTCGCGCATCGGGAAGGCGATGTTGTCGAACACCGACATGTCGGTGAAGAGCCCCCCCGCCTGGAACATCATCCCCATCTTGCGGCGCAGTGCGTAGAGCTCGTGCGTGTCGAGCTCATGGACCACCTGGCCCGCGACCTTGACCGTGCCGCGGTCGGGCTTCGCCTGGCCGCCGATCAGGCGAAGCAGTGTCGATTTCCCCGAGCCGCTTGCGCCCAGGATCGCGACGAGCTTGCCGCGCGGAATCCTGAGGCTCAGACCCTTCAGGAGCTTCCTCGAGCCGTACGAGAATTCGACGCCGGAGATCTCGACGAGATTTTCAGTGGCGGAAGTCATTTCTGCTGTCATTCTGCCTGGAGCAGCGCCACGGTGCCCAGCCCCCCGTCCGCGCAGATGCTCACCACGGCGCGGCTTCCTCCGGGCATCGCCGCGAGCTCCTTCACCGCCTGCGAAAGGATGCGCGCGCCGGTCGCGCCAAACGGATGGCCGAGCGCGACTGAGCCGCCGTGGGGATTGAGCCGCTCCCACGGAAACGTGCCGAGGTCGGCTTCGACGCGCGCCTTGTCGCGCCGGAAGTCCGCGCTCTCGAGCGCGGCGACGTTGCACAGCACCTGCGCGGCGAACGCCTCGTGGATCTCCCACAGCGCGATGTCGCCGTAGGCGAGGCCGTTTCGCGCGAGCATGCGCGGAATCGCGTACGCGGGCGCCATGAGCAGTCCCTCGGTGAAGACATTCACCGCAGCGACCTCCCAATCGACAAGGCGCGCGCGCGGCACGGAACCGGGCAAGCGTTTGAGTCCCGCGCCGGTCGCCACCCACAGGCCCGCCGCGCCGTCGGTGAGCGGCGATGCGTTTCCCGCGGTGATCGTGCCCTTGCCGCTCTTTCTGTCGAACGCCGGCTGCAGCTTCGCCAGGCGCTCCAGACTCGTGTCCGGGCGCGGAAAACCGTCGCGCGACATGCCTTCGACCGGAACGATCAGGTCGTCGAAGAATCCGGATTTCTGGCCTGCGATCGCCTTTTCGTGGCTCGCGAGGGCAATCCGGTCCTGCCGCTCGCGCGCGATGTTCCAGGTCCTGGCCATTTCCTCGCAGTGCTCGCCCATGCTCTTGCCGGTGGCACGGTTGGCCACGGCAAGAATGTGCAGGCGGATGTCGCGCGCCCGGAGGTTCTTGAACAGCGCAAGGCGCTGCGCTATCGAGCGCGCCTGCGAAAAGCGCCTCAGCCAGTCGGAGAAATTCTGCGAAAGCCCGATCTGCACGCGGCTCATGCTCTCCACGCCCCCGACGAGGGCGAGCTCCTTGCCGCCGTGCGCGAGCATTCCCGCCGCCTGGAAAGCCGCGACCATGCTCGTCGAGCAGGCGAGCACCGTGGAAAACGCCGGGATGGTTTGATCCAGGTCCGCCGCGATCTGCACCTCGCGCGCGATGTTCGAGTAACCGAGGTTGGGAATCACGGTCCCCCAGACGACGAGGTCCGGTTTCGCGGCGGACTGCGATCCGGTCATCGCCCGCACGACCGGAAGGGAGAGCTCGACCGCATCGAGCCGCGCGAGCGGGCCGTCCACGCGGGCGAACGGCGAGCGCAGTCCGGCGGCCAACCAGATGGCGTGACCGTTCATGGTGCCTCATTGTAAGGCCGGCGCGGTTCTTACGACTCATGCGGACGCCGGCGGGAATTCCCGGGCCGAAAGGCGGTCTATACTGCGGGCTTACGGAGGTGATGAAAATGGATCGTCGCGACTGGTTGAGAGGCTTGACGGCACTGTCTCTGGCGGGCTTCGGTGCCGCAGCATGGGGACAGAAGCCCGCGAAAAAAGGAGCCGTAAAAGTGGAAGATCTGCAAAAGAACTGGAAAACCCTGCTGGCCGAAGGGGCGGACGTGGCCCCGGAAGGCACCGAGCGGGCCGGGACGAGCCCGCTCGACCGCGAAAAGCGCGCGGGGGTGTTCGTCTGCGCAGGCTGCAGCCTGCCGCTTTTCACCTCCGCGATGAAATTCGACAGCGGCACCGGATGGCCGAGCTTTTTCACCTCGATACCCGGCGTATTCGGGACCACGACCGACCGCAAGCTCTTCATGGAGCGCACCGAATACCACTGCGTGCGCTGCGGCGGGCATCACGGCCACATCTTCGACGATGGGCCCGACCCGACCGGCCTGCGCTACTGCAACAACGGCGTCGCGCTGCGATTCATACCCAAGGGGCCGGCACAGAAACCCGCCTAAAGCGCCTTCGCGATAGGGTTCCTATCGCTTCCGTGCCTCTCTATATGTCGACCCGGAGGGTGCGGTGCGCCTTCCATGCGCCGTAGATCAACAGAAGGGTAAGGAGTACCGCTGTGACTGCGAACACCGAGTAAGCCATGTCCGACGGGGACAAGGATATGCCGGTCGCCGGGACGGGTTCCTTCGTGTGCTCCATCCGCACCGCAACCATCCCGGTATAGTGCATGCCGCACACCGCGATCCCCATGACGATTGCGCTGCCGAAGCGCTGCAGGTTGCCGCGCAGGTTGAACGCGAGCCACAATGCCACCGTAGCAGCCACGACCGCGATCACGATAGAAGCGGCGAACAAGGTGGTGTCATAGGTGATCTTGGCCGGCATGATCATCGCGGCCATTCCCGTGTAGTGCATCAATGCGACACCGAGTCCGGTGAGGACTCCGCCCAGAGGCAGGTTCAACGGCCCGCCGTCGCTGCGTCCCACGATGAACAAGCCGATCGCTGGCGCGACAATCGCGAGAATCAACGAGACGAAGGTAAGCAGCGGGTCGTAGGCCACCGGCACCCCCATGTCGGCCGCATTCATTCCGATGAAGTGCATGGACCAGATCGCGCCGCCGCCCAGCGCCACCGATGCGCCTGTCACCGAACCGATCACCGCCGCCCAGGTCCGCGCCTGCGGGATTGCGATGGCCAGCTGCAACGCGGTGTATGAACCAAACACGGATATCACATACGACAGTGCGACCAGAAGCGGGTCGTACTCAATAGTGTTCATTTCGAGTCCCCCGTCCGTGATAAGGAATTACGGGTGCGTCAGCGGGTAACGCGGGGATTATAGATCATAGCCGAACGTGTAAGTGCAGCGCGAATCCCCCTTCGCCCTGCACTCCGCTTTGTGAACGCGAGTGTTCTGCGTCAGCGGGCCTGCATCCAGGAAGCCCTGCATGAAGCCGGTCAGGAATTCACAACAAGCGATTTTGCCCGTAGCGCAAAACGGACTTTCGGACAAAGAGACGTCGGTGTCGCTTGCGTCCACTTTGCCGAGGGTCTCCAGAGCGGGAACCAGGGTTCGCCGCAAGGCGACCGGCATCTTGAGCGGGCTGCCGAACGACCATTCCTTTTCGTACTGGAAAGCGCCTATTTTTTTCCCCGCTTCGGCGAGTTCCCGGTCGCGGGATTCCGACTCGAGCGATTCGCCGTACGCTCGCACCAGAGAAGCGATGTCGGGAAATCGCTCGGCCATGTCCTTGATCGAAGGCGCCGCGGATTGCGCGCCTTCCACACTGACCACTCTGAAGTCCGGGCTGAGGCTTTTCATTTCAGCCGCGAATTTGGCTTCGTCGAGGTGGCTTATGTCGAGGGTGACTTTAACGAGCTTCGCGCCGGAGGCCGACTCCGTGATTTGCTGTCCCTTGAGAGGATAGCCTTTTCGAACGAGGAACGCGGCTATCCGCGCCAGCGCGCCACTCTTCTCGGCCCCGCTGATCGTGATGGTCACCATGGTCGGTACCTCCTGTAACCGCCGAAACCGGGCTTACAAAGCGTTACAGGGCCCGGGTCGGCAGCCTGCCCCAGCAGGCCGTTCTTGGATCATACCCTCCAAAAAAAGGAGCAAACCATGAAGACCAAGACGTTCCTGTCATTGAGCCTTGCCGGTCTTGCCGTTTCCGTGTTTGCGGTGAGCATGCCCGCGCTGGCGCACGACGGATACTTCTACGGACACGGCCGCTACGGCAGGCCGCATTTCGTCTATCCGGGCGAGCGCGTCGTGATCGTGCGGCCTCCGGTATTCGTCCCGCGCCCCGTCTTCGTATATCGCCCGGCTCCGGTGTACTACGCCCCCGCTCCCGTTTACTACGCCGCTCCGGCACCCGTGTACTACGCGCAGCCCTGGGGCACGATCGGCGGCGCGATCGCCGGTGCAGCGATCGGCAGCGTGATGGGTGACGGTCGCCCCGGCGCGATCGCCGCGGGATCGGTGATCGGCGCGATGGTCGGCAACGGACTGTCTCGCTAGACTGAAGGCAGCCCTTCCCGCCTCACGGAAAGTCCGTCTTCGGACGGACTTTCGCTTTCCGGCCCTTACAATGGCGCGATGCCCGCAGAACCGCCCTACTCGGGGCTCACCCCGGATACCGTGCTCGACGCGCTCGCGAGCGCGGGCTTCGTGGGCGATGGGCGGCTGCTCGCGCTGAACAGTTACGAGAACCGCGTCTACCAGGTCTGGCTCGAGACGAAAGAGACGCCGAACTCAGCGACGTCGGTGGTCGCAAAGTTCTATCGCCCCGCACGCTGGACTGACGCGCAAATTCTCGAGGAGCACGCGTTCACGCTCGAGCTCGCCGAGCGCGAGATTCCGGTGGTCGCTCCGCTCGCGGCCAACGGGAAGACGCTGCACGCATTCGGCGGATTCCGCTTCGCGGCGTATCCGCGCCGCGGCGGTCGCACCCCCGAACTCGAGGACCGCGACACGCTGGAGTGGATGGGCCGCTTCATCGGCCGCATTCACGCAGTCGGCGCGACGCGGTCGTTTGCCGGGCGACCGGTGCTCGATGTCGAGAGCTTCGGCCGGGAGCCGCGCGACTGGCTGCTTGCGCACGATTTCATTCCCGCGGACTTGCTCGAGGCGTGGAAGAGCGCGGCCGACATGGCGCTCGCTGCCGTCGCGCGCTGCTACGAGCGCGCAGGCGACGTGCGCGCGCTGCGCCTTCACGGCGATTGTCACGCGGGCAACGTCTTGTGGACCGACGAGGGCCCGCACTTCGTCGATTTCGACGACTGCCGCTCAGGGCCGGCGATCCAGGACCTGTGGATGCTGCTCTCGGGCGGCCGAGCCACCATGACACGGCAGCTTGGGGATGTACTCACAGGCTATGAGGACTTCCACGAATTCGATCCGCGCGAGCTGCACCTGCTGGAGGCACTGCGCACCCTGCGCCTCATCCACTATTCGGCGTGGCTCGCAAGGCGCTGGGACGATCCCGCCTTTCCTGCCGCGTTTCCGTGGTTCAACACGCAACGCTACTGGCAGGACA
>VBCT01000237.1 GCA_005882235.1 Betaproteobacteria bacterium | reverse complement strand
CGGGCGTGCGCCAGATCTGCCTGCCGGTCGCGACGTCGATGGCGAAGGTCCAGTTGCCGTTGACCACGTACATGACGCCGTTGTAGATCGTCGGCTGCGAGTGCTCGCCCATGTCGTTTGCCAGGCTGAAGCTCCAGATGGGAACCAGGCGCCTGGCATTGGACTTGTTGATCTGCTTCAGCGGGCTGTACATCTTCAGGTCGTAGCCCATGCCGAAGGTGGTGACGTTTTCGGTGTTCTTGCTGTCGTTGAGCAGCTCCTCCGCCGTCTGCGCCCATCCGAGCGCGCACCAGGAATACAGCAATGCCGCGAGTATTTTCTTCATGATCGCCCCCTTTGAGCGCGTTATTGTATGCTCGCGCGCGAGCGCGCGAAACGCGGATCGATGTCGACTGTCCGGCTCCGTCACGTCTTCTCGGCCAGAAACGATCCGCTCAGCGCGGCGAATTCTTCCGCCGCGTCCCATTGGACGAGATGCTTGCAGCGATCGACGAGGTGCAGATCGAGGCCGGGGTGGAGCCGCATCGCGAGCGCCGCGCGTTCCGCGGCGTGGCCGCGGTCCTGTCTTCCGTAGATCAGGCGAAGCGGCGACCGCACCTCGCCGAGCCGCCGCCAGAGCGGCTTCGATTCTCGCCTCGATTCCTTCTTCCCGCCGCCGCGCGCGCGGGAGCGCTCGAGGAACGCCCGGAAATTCTTTCCCGTGCTCATGCGGTGGCGCGTCCGCAGCACTGCCGGCGTGATCAAGGTTTTGTCGAAGAGACTCTCCTCGAGGAGCCTGCGCGTATCTTCCAGAGTGGGTTCCGCCGCCGCACCCTCTTCGCCCTCCGCGGCATCGGGCTTGCCGCGACCGGGCAGGGGCGGCAGCAGGCTTCCGGTGCCGAGCACGACCACCCCGGGCACGCGCTCGCCGTGCTCGAGGGCGAGCCTCACGGCGATGCGCCCGGACTGCGAATGGCCTATGAGACGCGCCTTCTGCAGCCGCACGGCATCCATGAACGCGAGGACGAAGCGCGTGCGATAGGCGACGGAAAGGTCCTCGGGGTTGTCGCTCAGGCCGAATCCGGGCTGATCGTAGGCGATCACGCGCAAGCCGCGCGCCGCCAGGTCGGAGAGATTGCCCGTCCAGACGTCCGCCGAGGAGCCGAGCGACGCCCCGTGCAGCAGCAGGACCGCCGGCCCGCTCCCTTCCTCGAAGTACCGGACGCGCAGCCCTTCCACCTCGATGAAATTCTCCTTCACCGTCGTTCGACTACTTTTCGGCGATGTCGAGCAGCACGCCGTCGGGGTCGGCGAGGTGATGAGCCCCGCAGGGGCAGCGCTCGAAGAGCGCGAGCCGTGCCCTCCCTTCCGGTCCCGCGCCCAAGGGGAAGGGGCGCAAATGCGGATTGTCCTCGCCCACGGTTTGCAGGCGCTCCTTCACCGCCTGCAGGCTCTCCACCCTGAAGCCGATGTGATCCGGACCGGGCCTCGCGATTCCGCCGCCCTCGTAGTCGAGGATGCTCCAGGGCATGAGCATCAAGGTGATCCGCCCGTCGCTCAGATAATGGTTCGGGTCGCCGGCTTTCTTGGTGAGCCGCTCGAAGCCGAGCAGGTCGACGTAGAACTGCGCGACCTCGTCGGCGTGCAGGGTGCGCAGGGCGAGATGGCTGATCGCGCGCGCCTGCTCGCGCGGCGGCTCGACGTAGACCGAAGTCCGGTTCTCCATGTCCTTCTGCGACACGTCGAAGAGGTTGCCCGCGGGGTCGTGGGTGCTGATGCCCGCAAAGGGGCGCGTGCCGGGGCGTTTCAGGACTTCGATTGCGGGGTAGCGCTCGCGCAGTCGCGCGCAAACTCGTTCGGCGTCCTCCACTTCCACTCCGAAGTGATCGAGCCCCGCCGGGCGGCCCGCCTTGCGCGGATTGATGTTGAGGCCGAGGTAACCGTCGCTGACGGTCACCGCCCGCTCCGGTCGCTTGTCGGCCGCCGTCCTCATGCCGAACACCGCCTCGTAAAATCTGCCCTCGAGCGCGTATTGGTCGCTGACGATGGCGATGTGCTTGATTTTTGCAGGCATGAATCAACGACCTCGCAGAAATATTTCCCGGAACTCCTTTTCGTACCTATCGGCGTCGCGCGCGAGCCGCGGGCTCACATAGTGCTCCTTCAGCGGACTCGAGGCGCGCCCTCGCGCGAGGTCGTTGCGCGCGGGCACGCGTCCGCGATCCCGGATAAGCGCTTGACCCTCCGCGGAGAGCAGCAAATCCACGAGCAGGCGAGCGCCGTTCGGATGCGGCGCCTTTGCAGACACCGCGACCTGGCTCGGCGAGGTGATGACCGGGTCGAGGGTCTTCACCCAGTCGACGGGAGCCCCGGCCCGTCTGGCCTCGTCCATTTCGGCGGCGTGCACCAGCGCCAGGGGGAAATCACCTGCGACCAGGAGCTTGGCAAGCAAGCTGTGGCCGCGGCGGAACTGCGGATTCTGCCGCGCGAGCGAGCGCATGAACGCCGCGCCCTTGTCCCCGCCGAGATAGTCGAGCATCGCGGCGTACCATTCGACGTCGCTTTCGTCCATGGCGAACTTTTCCTTCCACTTCGGCGCGAGCAGATCCTCCCAGCTCTTCGGGGCGTCGGACTGCGGCACCGAGCGGGTGTTGTAGCCGATCACGTATTGGCGCACGTAGATCGCCGCCCAGCGACCCTCCGGGTCGACCGCGCCTCCGGGAAATCCGCTGCGCGTTTCCGGGGACGCGTAGGCGGCGAGCAGCCCCTCCCGCGCGAGCGCATCCATGTCCAGGTGGTTGAACGAAACCACGTCCCAGAAAAACCTTCCGGCGCGCATTTCGGTGAGGATGCGCGTGCGGATCTTCTCTCCCGGCTGGCGCAGGATCGTTAGATTCAAGTCGGGATATTTCTCCCGGAAGCGCTTTCGGAGCGGCGCCGCGTCGGGGGTGTTCATCGCGGTGTACCAGACGACCTCGCGTTCGCCTCCGGCCGCGTCGGCCGTGCGGGCGGGCGCCTGAGCGAGAACCGTGCCGGCTTGTGCGAAGAAAAAAAGCGCCGCGAACAGGGGCGCGGACCTCGCGATGGGATTCGACATGGCATGCCAGTCTAGCATCGGACTGCGGACCGGCCGCGCCGGAAAGATTGCCGAGCGAGGCAGGAGCAGCGACGGACGCCGCTTCAGCGGCCCGCCGCGAACGCCCTCAGTACACGTCGCGCTGGTAGCGATCTGCCTTTGCCAGTTCCACGAGGAAACGCTTGGCGGCTGCGCCGTCCATCCCGCCCTGCGTGATGGCGATCTGCTGCAGGGCGAGGTCCACGTCGCCCGCCATGCGCTGGGCGTCCCCGCAAACGTAAAGATACGCGCCGTTCGCGAGCCAGCGCATCTTGTGCTGCACGTACACCTTGCTCGTCTGGTCGCGGGAGAACGCGAGGTCCATGCGGCTGAGCACGCGCTTCACCGCGAACTCTTCCAGCTCGGTTCGATAGAGAAAATCCGCTTCGCGGCGGTGGTTGCCGAAGAACAACCAGTTACGGCCAGCCGCGCCCGCGGCCGCGCGTTCCTGGAGAAAGGCGCGGAACGGGGCGATGCCGGTGCCGGGCCCGACCATGATGACCTGGGCGGCGAGGTCGGCCGGCAGGCGAAAGGCGCGCGCTCGCTGCACGAACACCGATAGCGCGCGCCCCGGCCGCAGGTGCTCGGAGAGGAATCCGGAAGCGGTTCCCAGGTAGCCGCGGTCGTTCTTTTCGTAGCGCAGCACGCTGACGGTCAGATGTACTTCGCGCGGGTGTCGCTTTTGCGAGCAGGCGATGGAATA
>VBCT01000236.1 GCA_005882235.1 Betaproteobacteria bacterium | reverse complement strand
GTTCGAGATTCCCCAGCACATTTACGACGGCTGGGACGCGAGAAAGCGCGGCGCAGCCCTCGAGCGAACCTGGAATGACAAGTTCGCCGCATACCAGAAAGCACACCCGGAACTCTCGCGCGAATTCAGCCGCCGCGTCGCCGGCGAGCTGCCGGCGAACTGGAGCGCCCACAGCGAGCGGCTGCTCGAAAAAATCATCGCCAAGACCGAATCGATCGCCACTCGCAAGGCTTCGCAGAACGCGATCGAAGGTCTCGCCCCGGTGCTGCCCGAGCTGATCGGCGGCTCGGCCGATCTGACCGGCTCCAACCTCACCCTGTGGTCCGGCTCCAAGCCCGTCTCGCGCGAAGGGGCCGGCAACTACATCTATTACGGCGTGCGGGAGTTCGGCATGAGCGCCGTGATGAACGGCTTGGCTTTGCACGGTGGGATCATTCCTTACGGCGGTACCTTTCTCACGTTCTCGGACTACTCTAGAAACGCGCTTCGCATGGCGGCGCTGATGAAGATTCGCTCGATCTTCGTTTTTACCCACGACTCGATCGGTCTGGGCGAGGACGGCCCCACGCACCAGTCGATCGAGCACGCCGCGGCCCTGCGCCTGATCCCCGGCATGGACGTCTGGCGACCTTGCGATCCCGTCGAAACGGCGCTGGCCTGGGTGGCCGCGATCGAGCGAAAGGACGGGCCGACTTCGCTATTGCTCACGCGGCAGAACGTGCCGTTTCAAAAACGCGATGCCCACACGGTGTCGGCGATCCGCCGCGGCGGCTATGTTCTTGCGGACGCGCAGGAACCCAAGGCGGTCCTCCTCGCCACCGGGTCGGAAGTACAGCTGGCTCTGGGCGCGAAGCAAAAGCTGGCCGAAGAGGGCATTTCGGTTCGGGTCGTGTCGATGCCTTGCACGTCGATTTTCGACCGCCAGCCGCCGATGTACAGGGACGTGGTGTTGATTCCGACTCTGCCCAAGGTCGCCGTCGAAGCCGGGGTCCGCGACTATTGGCGCAAGTACGTCGGCCTTGAGGGTGCGGTGGTCGGGATCGACCGCTACGGCGAATCGGCCCCGGGCGCGAAGCTGTTCGAATACTTCGGTTTCACCGTGGACAACGTGGTGAAGGCTGTGAAAAGCTTATTGAAGTAGAGAAAGAAGGAGCCTGAATGAGCATTCGAGTTGCCATCAACGGTTACGGCCGCATCGGCCGCAACATCCTGCGCGCCCACTACGAAGGCGGGAAAAAACACGATCTGCAGTTCGTCGCCATCAACGACCTAGGCAATGCGCAGACCAACGCGCATCTGACGCGCTACGACACCACGCACGGAAAATTCCCCGGAACGATCGCCGTGGAAGGCGAATCGATGGTCGTGAATGGCGACCGCATCCAGGTGTGTGCGAAGCGCAACCCGGCCGAGCTGCCCTGGAAGGACCTGAAGGTGGACGCGGTGCTCGAATGCACCGGTCTTTTCACCAGCAAGGAAAAGGCCGGGTCGCACCTGACTGCCGGGGCGAAGAAGGTGGTGATTTCAGCGCCGGGCGAGAAGGATGTCGACCGCACCATCGTCGTCGGTGTGAACGACAGGACGCTGAAGGCGTCCGATACTGTGATTTCGAACGGCTCGTGCACCACGAACTGTCTCGCACCGCTGGTGAAGGCGGTTGACGACCGCATCGGCGTGGTCTCCGGCCTCATGACTACGGTCCACGCCTACACCAACGACCAGGTGCTGACCGACGTCTACCACAAGGACCTGCGCCGCGCGCGGTCGGCGACGCACAACATGATCCCGGCGAGCTCCGGCGCCGCGGCGGCGATCGGTTTGGTATTGCCACACCTCAACGGTAAGCTCGACGGGTTCGCGTTCCGCGTGCCGACTATCAATGTGTCGATCGTGGACCTGACCTTCGTGGCGAAGAGGCCGACGACGGTGGCGGAAGTCAACGACGCGGCGAGGCAGGCATCGCAAACGGATCTCAAGGGCATCCTCGAGTACAACAGCGAGCTGCTTGTGTCCTCGGACTTCAACCATAACGTGGCGAGCAGCGTGTTCGATGCTACCCTGACCCGGGTGTCGAACGGTACGCTGGTGAAAGTCTGTTCCTGGTACGACAACGAATGGGGCTTCAGCAATCGGATGCTGGACGCGACGGTCGCGCTGATGAACGCGAAGTAGTCGATGCGCGTACTCAGGATGTCGGATGTGGACCTGCGCGGCAAGCGCGTGCTGGTCCGCGTCGACTTCAACGTTCCCATCCAGGACGGCAAGATTACCGATGACACGCGCATCCGCGCGGCGCTCCCGGGAATCCGCGAGGCGCTCGCGCAACGCCCGCGCTTGATGCTCGTGTCGCACCTCGGCCGGCCGACCGAGGGCGAGTTCAGCGAGAAGGAGTCCCTCGCCCCGATCGCAAGACACCTCTCGGCTTTGCTTGGCGAGGACGTGCCGCTCAGGCGTGGCTGGCTGGAAGGGGTTTCAGTCGAACCCGGCAGGGTAGTGATGCTGGAGAACTGCCGATTCAACAAGGGGGAGAAAAAGGACGACGATACGCTGGCGAAACAGATGGCGGGCCTGTGCGACGTCTACGTCAACGACGCCTTCGGCGCTGCGCACCGCGCCGAAGCGAGCACTCACGGCGTCGCGAAGTACGCGCCGGTGGCCTGTGCCGGGCCGCTCATGGCGGCGGAGATCGAGGCGCTGTCCGAGGCGCTTGAGCGCCCGGCACGTCCGCTGGTGGCGATCGTCGCCGGGGCGAAGGTCTCGACCAAACTTGCGGTTCTCGGCGCCCTCGCGGAAAAGGTCGACCGGCTGATCCCGGGCGGAGGCATTGCCAATACCTTCATGCTCGCGGCCGGCATGAAAGTAGGCAAGTCTCTGGCCGAGCCGGAGCTCGTCGGCGAGGCGAAGAAAATCGCGGCAAGCCTGCGGAACAGAGGCAGCGAGGTGCCCTTGCCGGTGGATGTCGTCTGCGCGAAAGAAGTCTTGCTAACGGCCAAGGCCGTGATCAAGCCTGCGGCAGAAATCGGCGACGACGACATGATCCTCGATATCGGCCCGCGTACCGCTGCGGCGTTCGCAAAGCGGCTTTCCGAGGCGGGCACCATCGTCTGGAACGGCCCGCTCGGCGTGTACGAGTTCGATCAATTCGGTCAGGGAACGAAGGCGATCGCCGAAGCGATTGCCGGATCGAGTGCTTACTCGCTCGCCGGCGGCGGCGAGACGCTAGCCGCGATCGCGAAATTCGGAGTCGCCGACGGGATTTCCTACATCTCGACCGGCGGCGGAGCTTTCCTGGAGTTCCTCGAAGGCAAGAAACTGCCCGCGATCGAGGTGTTGGAGCAGCG
>VBCT01000235.1 GCA_005882235.1 Betaproteobacteria bacterium | reverse complement strand
CTCTCAATCCGCGCGAAGTGCCCTCGCCCCTCATCGGCAAGCCGGCGCCGCATTTCGAGCTGCCGCAGCTGCACGAGACGGCGAAGACCTTCACCGAAAAGGACATGCTCGGCAAGGTCTGGGTCCTCAACGTGTGGGCTTCCTGGTGCGTCACTTGCCGCGAGGAGCACCCCGTGCTCCTCGACCTCGCCGCGAGCGGCGCCGTGCCGATCTACGGGCTCAACTACAAGGACAAGCGCGAAGACGGCCTGGCGTGGCTGACAGGCATGGGCGATCCCTACCGTCTTTCGATCTACGACGCGGAC
>VBCT01000234.1 GCA_005882235.1 Betaproteobacteria bacterium | reverse complement strand
CAAACGCATCGGCGCGCTCACGCCGCAGATCCTCAAGGAAAAGCTGCTGCCACTGGTGGAAGAACTCGGCCGTGCTTAGGGTTTTTCCGTTCCTGCTCCTTGCCGCGACGGCTTCGTGGGCGATCGCGAAGGAGGCGGCCCCCGCAGCGGCGGATCCGGCGCTCGAGCAAAGGGTCATGACGCTCGCCGCCGAGCTGCGCTGCCTCGTCTGCCAGAACCAGACCCTCGCCGACTCGAACGCGCCGCTCGCCGAGGATCTGAGGAACCAGGTAAGGGAGAAGATGCGGCGCGGCGCGAGCGACTCGGAAATCGTCGACTACATGGTTGCCCGTTACGGCGACTTCGTCCTGTATCGTCCGCCGCTCAAGCTCACGACGGCGCTGCTGTGGTTCGGGCCGCTGCTGCTGCTTGCCGCCGGATTCGTCGTCCTCCTCCGCCGCGTCCTGCGCCGGCGGCCGGCGCAGGATCTCGAAATGACCGCCTCCGAGCATAGGCGCGCTCAGACGCTTCTCGCCGGGAACGAAGCGGAGCCGCGATGACCGTTTTTCTGGTGATCGGCGCACTGCTCATCGCCGGCGCTGTGCTTTTCATCGTGCCGCCGCTGCTTAGCCGCCGCGCTCGCGCGGGCGCAACGCGCGATGCCGTCAATGTCGCGGTATACCGCGATCAGCTGCGCGAGCTCGAAGCAGACTTGCGCGCCGGAACGCTGGCCGCGGACCAGCACGAAAAAGCGCGTCGCGAGATCGAAGCCCGCTTGCTCGCCGATGTGGGCGAGGGCGAGGCCCCGGCGCAAGCTCCGCGGCGCGCGCGCGCCGCCGCGCTCACCCTGGGCCTGGCCGTGCCGATCTGCGCGCTCGCCGTCTATCTTTCGGTCGGCAATCCCCGGGCCCTCCTGCCGCAGGCGGCCGAAGGCGGAACTCAGCACGGATTGAGCGCGCAGCAATTCGAAGCGCTGGTTTCACGCCTCGCGGCGCGCTTGAAGGAGAACCCCGAGGATCCAGAGGGCTGGATGATGCTCGCGCGCTCGTACGCGGTGCTGGGGCGCTTCGGCGAAGCCAGCGAAGCCTACGCCAAGGCCGCTGCGCGCATGCCGCGCGACGCGCAGCTCCTCGCCGACTACGCGGACGCTCTCGCGATGGCGCAGGGCAGGACGCTGCAAGGGGAACCGGAAAAAATAATACTGCACGCCCTCGCCATCGATCCCGACAACGTGAAGGCGCTGCTCCTCGCAGGTACCGCCGCCTTCAACCGGAGCGACCCCCGCGCTGCGATACGCCATTGGGAGCGCGTGCTGGGGCTTCTGCCGAAGGAATCCGACATGATCCAAAGGGTGCAGGCGAGCATCGCGCAGGCGCGCTCGCTAGCCGGCTCCCCGGGCGGAAAGGCGCAGGTCGCGAAACCTGCACCTGCCCAAGGCGGAAACCGCGTGAGCGGCGTGGTCAGGCTCGCCCCGGAGCTTGCCGGAAAAGTTGCCCCCGGCGACACCGTTTTCATTTTCGCCCGGGCGGCCGAAGGTCCGCGCATGCCCCTTGCGGTCCTGCGCAAGCGCGGGAGCGATCTTCCCGCCGAGTTCGCCCTCGATGATTCGATGGCGATGGCGCCGCAGATGAGGCTCTCCGCCTTCCCGCGCGTGGTGATCGGCGCGCGCGTCTCGAAATCCGCCAACGCGGGCCCGCAGCCCGGGGACCTGCAAGGCTTGAGCGCACCGGTGAAGGTCGGGGCCAAGAGCGTAAGCGTAGTGATCGACACCGAGCTGCGCGAGCCTGCCGGAAAATGACCATGATCACCGGGACGACGTCGCCGTGCCACGCGGAAAATCGTTGAACCTCGGTGAATCAGCCGCGGACGGCCGCCTCGCGGAGAACGTCATGCACTTCGCCCGCGTGCTGCGCGCGGCGGGCCTGCCGATAGGCCCGGACCGGGTGCTCGACGCGGTGCGGGCGCTCGAGGTGGCCGGGGTCGAGCGACGCGAGGACTTCTACTGGACGCTCGCGAGCGTCTTTCTCGGCCGGCGCGAGCAGTTCGAGATCTACGACCAGGCCTTCCACATCTTCTGGCGCGACCCGCAGCTCCTCGAGCGAGTCATGGCGATGTTCCTGCCGCAGGTCTATGGACGCCAGGGCCGCAACGAGGAGCCTTCGGCGTCCAATCGCGTCGCCGACGCGCTTTACCCGAAGCCGAAGAAACCCGAGGAACCTCCCCCGGAGCCGCCGCACGAAACCGAGCTCGATGCGAGCTTCAGCTTTTCGTCACGCGAAGTGCTGCAGCACGCCGACTTCGAGACGATGACGAGCGAGGAGATCGCGCAGGCGAAAAAAATGCTCGCGAACCTGCGCCTGCCGATACCGGAGATCCGCACCCGGCGCTTCCGGTCCGACCCGCGCGGCGCGCGAGTCGACTTGCGCGCGAGCCTGCGCGCAAGCTTGAGGAATGGCGCGAAGATCATC
>VBCT01000233.1 GCA_005882235.1 Betaproteobacteria bacterium | reverse complement strand
TGCCCCAGGGCCGGTCGACGGCGGGGCCCGAGCCGAACGCGGGCGGCAGATGTCGGTCCGAGTCGATCGGGTGGCCGCGTCGCGCGCCCACCGCGGTGAGCTCGGGGAGGCTCGGAATCTCGATCCGCCAGCCCTCGTCGTCAGTGAGATGGAGGTGGAAGACATTGAGCTTGTAGCGGGCGATGAGGTCGAGCGTGCGCAGCACGGCGGGCTTCGGATGAAAGTTGCGGGCGACGTCGAGCAGGAATCCGCGATAGCCGAAGCGGGGAGCGTCCACCACGCGAATGGCCGGCAGGACCAGGCCTGCGCGGGGAGTGGGCGCGGGCAAGAGGCTGCGCAGAGACTGGAGACCGTAAAAAACACCGGCGGGCGAGGCGCCCACGATGCGAACACCCTGGACGGAATCCACGACGAGCGTGTACGCCTCGGGCGAGGTCTGACCTTCGACGGGACCCACCTCGAGTCGTAGGGGCGGGACGCCTGCCTTGCGGGTGGTGCCGAAGTAGGGGCGCAGGTACTCCGCCGCGAACGCCGCCTCGTTCTTGAGCGCCTCGGCCGCTTCGACCGGCGGCAGCGCCGCGAGGCGCAGCGCTCCCGCTCCCGCTGTCACCTCCACCGGCGTCGGGAACACCGGTGGTAGTTCGCTGGCAGGGATGGCGCGGGTCGCGGAGTCGAGCGTGAACTGGTGCTCTGGCGTCACTACGCGCGGATCGTGCCCCGTGCCCTGCGGTGGCCGTTCGAATGGCAGGGCGACGTAATCGTTCAGCGGGACGCCTACGTCCTTCGCTTCGTCGAGCACGATGTAGGGGCCCTGCGGCACGAAGCTGCGGTTCAAGAGCAGGCCGGTGACGTACGGGATCCGAATGCTCGCACCCGGGGCCAGCCCAGCGAAGCCGGCTGCGGGCGCGAGGCGGTGCAGGTCGGCGATGACGTCCTCGATGATGAACCCGCTTCCCACGCTACCCGTGTCCGCCGAGTGGAGGGCGTTGAAGTAGATCGCCCAGCCGGTGGGCGGGAGCGGCTTCGTGCCGCGGTTGGTGAGCGTGAAAGCCGCTCGAGAGGCGCCCCAGTCGTGGGCGATGCTGTCCCCCACGAGCTCCCAGCGGAGCTGTAGGGCCGTCTGGGCGGCGCCGATGCTGGGCGCCAGGGTCAGCAAGAGTACGGGCAGTGCAGGAAGGAGTCGGTTGCGCATGCGAGAGATTAGACCCGTGCGGGCCGCGCTGTCCAGGGCGGCAGCCGATAGCCCCGAATCCCTCGGCAATATACGATTGGGGCCACGTCATGCGCGCTGTGCATACTGGGCTCTACGTGATGATGGGCGTCTGCGGCTCCGGCAAGAGCCTGATCGGAGCGGAGTTCGCTCGCGCACTCGACATCGAGTTCGTCGAGGGTGATGACCTGCATCCCCCGGACAATGTGCAGCGCATGGCCGCTGGGATACCGCTGACCGACGCCGACCGCCACGGCTGGCTGCGCGAGATCGCGACCCGACTGCGCGAGGCGCAGCGTACGGGAGTGGGCCTCGTCGTCGCGTGTTCGGCGCTCAAGCGGAGCTATCGCGACCTGCTGCGGTCCGCTGGGGCCGCGGATGTGCGGTTTGTGTATCTCGCCGGGAACCGTGCACTCCTCGCGGAGCGCATGGCGAAGCGCCGCGGGCACTTCATGCCGCCGGCGCTGCTCGAGAGCCAGCTCGCGACTCTGGAGGCCCCTTCGCCGGACGAGCAGGCGTGGGTGTGCGATATCAGCGAAGCTCCGGAAGCGATCGTCGCCGGTCTCGTGAGCCGCGCGGTGTGACCTGGCTCATCAAGGAGTTCTTCAACATGACCGTTCCACAAACGCTGAAGACGTGCACGTTGCTCGCCCTGGTCGTGGGGTGTGCCCCGCGCGAAGCGGGGACGAGAGACCTGAGCGGCGAGGGGTGGATCGATGTGACGGCGACGCTCGATCCAGCAACGACTCCCGTGTACGCGGGCGACGCCCCTATGAAGTTCGACTTTCTGAAGGACATACGGAAAGGCGACAAGCTGACGCTGTCGGTGTACTCGATGGGCGCGCACAGCGGCACGCACATCGACGCGCCGATGCATTTCGTCGCCACCGGTGTGGCGATCGACCAGGTCCCGCTGGAGCCGCTGATCGGGACCGCCCGGGTGATCGAGATTCCCGATAACGTTCAGGCGATCGACGCGGGCGAGCTGAACCGCCACGACTGGCGGGGTGCGCAACGCGTGCTGTTCCGGACGCGGAGCACGCTGCGCGGTTGGATGGACTCGGCTGCGTTCCACAGGGACTTCGCGTACGTCGCACCGGACGCAGCGCAGCTCCTGGCGGACGCCGGCGTCGTGCTGGTCGGCGTCGACTACATCTCGGCGGAGCAATTCGGTGCGCCGGCGCCGAGGACGCATCAGATTCTGCTGGGGCGCGGGATTCCGATCGTGGAGGGGCTGGACCTGCGTCCGGTGCACGCGGGTGACTACGATCTGATCGTGCTGCCGATCAAGGTTCGCGGGCACGAAGGGGCGCCCGCGCGGGCCATCGTGCGGAAGCGGAACTGAGATGGCTGCGCTATGGTTGGGCGCGGCAAGGTGAGCTACCGGTTCGCCCGAGTCGAGTCCTCGAAGCCGAAGAACCGGTCCATCCGCCAGCTGCCATCCGCCTGCCGCAGCAGGAAGGCGACGTACCTCCCGAACTCCGTCCTGCGCATGCCGCTCGAGTCGCGCCAGGATTGCTCGAAGCCGCCGAACTCCGTCGCGTGATCCGGCGCGACGCGTCGCGCCGAGACGGTGAGACGGAGGTCCATGTCCTTGAGCGACGCCCAGTTGCTCCGCGCCATCGCCGCCAGCTGGGCGGGGCCCCGCACCGTGTTGAAGGCCGGCCATTCGAACACCGCGGTGTCGGTGTACAGCGCCGCATACGCCTGGGGGTCGTGACTCCGATACGCGCGAACTATCGCTGCGTTCAACGAATCGATGCCAGCCGTCGCCTCGCCGGCGGACGACCGAACGGA
>VBCT01000232.1 GCA_005882235.1 Betaproteobacteria bacterium | reverse complement strand
CAGTAGCAAAAGATCTCGCAGGCCGACCGGTCGTGCCGTTCGAACAACGGGATTGCGAAAAACGCGACTGGGTGAAAGTTGAAATTGCCCGATACATAGCCGACGCGGAGACGCCGCTCCGGGTCCGCGGAATTGCCGAACGGTTCGAATCGCCGTGCAATGGCCCTTTCGAGCCGCTCGCCGAAATCCTTGTGCCTGGCAAAAAGAGCTTCGCTGGAAATCTCGTCCCAGCAAGTGAGCACGAACAATTCGGTGGATTCGATATCGAGCCTGCCCGGGTCGAGCTTTCGCGCCACGCCGAGGACTTCCAGGGCTTCGGGGATGCGCGCCTGGCCTCTGAGGATATTCCCCAGCAGACCGTACGCAGGCACGAGCCCGGGGTCGATCGCGATCGCGCGCCGCAGCGCGGTTTCCGCTTCGGAAATTCTGCGCAGTTTCCACAGCATGACGGCATAGTTGAACAAGACCCCGCCCCAGTCCGGACGTTGCCTCAGCGCGCTTTCCAGGGCGATTACGGCCGCGGCCAGGTCTCCCCGTGATTCGTACAGATTGGACAAGACGACCTGCGCCTCGGGAAACTCCGGCTTGCAATCGAGCGCCGCTCGAATCAGAGGCTCGGCCCGCTCGAGATCCCCGCGCCCGCACAGCAGCTTGCCGAGGTCGTAATTGGCGTAAGGATCGCGCGGATCGATCGCAAGAGCCGCTTCATACGACCGGATCGCCGCGTCGATGTCGCCGCAAGCTTCCAGACCTATGCCGAGATTGAGATGGGCCTTTGCGTAGTCGGGAGCCGCAACCACGGCCTTGCGGTATTGCTCGCAAGCTTCGCGCAGCTTGCCCGAATTTTCCGCCTTATTGCCTTCGGCAATCAGCGCATCGGCTATGTCATTCGCGCGAGCCACGTGCCGGACGGCCGGCTACTTCAGCACGGACTTCAACAGCTTGCCCATCTCGGCGGGGTTCTTGGTCACTTTGATGCCGCATTCTTCCATGATGGCGAGCTTCTCCTGCGCCGTGCCCTTGCCGCCCGAGATGATCGCGCCGGCGTGGCCCATGCGTTTTCCGGGAGGCGCGGTGACGCCCGCGATGAAGCCGACTACGGGCTTTTTCATGTTGGCCTTCACCCAGCGCGCTGCGTTTTCCTCGTCCGAGCCGCCGATCTCACCCACCATGATGACGGCGTCGGTCTCGGGGTCGTCGTTGAACATCTTCAGCACGTCGATGTGTTTCAGGCCGTTCACCGGGTCGCCGCCCGTCCCGACGCAGGAGGATTGCCCGAGCCCGAGCTCCATCAGCTGCCCAACCGCCTCGTAAGTGAGCGTGCCCGAGCGTGACACAACTCCCACGCGACCCTTCTTATGGATATGCCCGGGCATAATGCCGATCTTGATTTCGTCGGGGGTGATAACGCCTGGGCAATTCGGGCCCACGAGCCTGGTCCGCTTGCCCTGCATCTTGGACTTGGTGCGGATCATGTCGCGCACCGGGATGCCCTCGGTGATGCAAATCACCAGGTCGAGGTCCGCTTCCACCGCCTCGTCGATCGCTTGAGCGGCGAAAGGCGGCGGAACGTAGATGACCGACACCGTCGCGCCGGTCTTCTCCTTCGCCTCCTTCACCGTGGCGAAGAT
>VBCT01000240.1 GCA_005882235.1 Betaproteobacteria bacterium | reverse complement strand
AAGTGGCCGGGATGAATCCCTATCTCGCCGGCGTGCCGCTCGGCGGCAGCCCGGAATCCGATGTGCGCAAACGCTTTTTCGCGGGTCAGGCGAGCGGCAAATGGCAGATGTCCGATCCCGACGGGAACTGGATCGACATCACCGACGAGTGATGGCGTTCATTCTTCCGCCACGTCGATGTGGACGCCTTCGATGTCGGTTAGTTGGAAGCTGCCGAGCGGGCATTTTTGGAACAGCTTGAGGCGCGCTTCGCCTTCTGAGCCGTAACCGAGCGCGCGCGTGCGCATGTGCGGGTTCTCACCGATCAGGAAGTCCATGTCCTTATTCACCTGGTCGACCGACTCCACCTTGAAGCCGATGTGATCGAGCCCCGTGCGCGCGGGGTCTTGTCCGTAATAGTCGGTGATCTTCCAGGGAATGATCATCAGCGTCACGCGCCCGTCGGAGAGATAGAAATTGCCGTCCTTGGGCAGCGGCGCCAATCCGAACACGTCCGCGTAGAACTGGGAGCAACGCTCGGCGTGGCGCGTACGCAGCGCGATATGCGAGATCGTGCGTGGCTGAACCCAATCGTTCTCCGCATAGACGTCCTTCTGCCCGCCCGAACCCTTCTGCGACAGATCGAAGATGTTGGTATCGGGATCGTGCGCGCTGTAGGCGGCGAAGGGGCGGATGGGCGGGCGCTTTACGGCGCTCAAAGACGAATCGAATTTCGCGATACGCGCAATAGTGTCCTCGACATCGTCGACTTCGATGCCGAAATGATCGAGCCCACTGGTGCGCCCGTCGCGGCGCGGAATTACATTCATGCCGACGTAGCCGTCGCCCAGCACGACCGAACGCGCGGGCCGGGGCTTGCTTGACGGCTTCATGCCGAAGAGGGATTCGTAGAACCGGCCGTTCAACGCATATTGGTCGGACGCGATGGCGACGTGGTTGACGCGCGAGGCCACGGACCGCCTCCCCGAAGGAAAGATCAGGCGGTCGCCACCGCAGGCGCCGCAAGCCCCGGCATCTCGAAAAGTCGCGCTTCGAGCTCGGCCATCAGAGCCTTGCTCTGGGCGGGCGCAAGCTCGACGAGGGGAGGCCTGACCGTCGCCCAATCCGGGTCGCGCCCGAAATGAGCGATGACCGTTTTCAGCGCCGCCATCATCGGGTATTTCTGCATGATGCCGCGCGTGGCCGTAATGTCCTTCTGAAGCGCGTCCGCGCTCGGGACGCGCCAGCCCTCGAAGACCTTGTTGATCGCTCCCGGGTTGATGTTTCCCGTCGCCGTGATGCAGCCCACGCCGCCTCCCCGCATGTTGTCGAGGAGGAACACTTCGCTGCCCGCAAACACGTCAAAGCCGGATTTGGCAAACGCATCCAGCATCGCCTTGGTATTGTTCCAGTCGCCCGACGAATCCTTCACGCCGGCCACCGTACCGGGGAATTTCTTCAGCAGCCGCTCGATCAAGGGCAGCGTGATCGGCACCTGCGACACCGGCGGGATGTGGTAGAGATAGAGCTGCATCCGGGCATCACCGACGCGCTCGATTACCTCGGCGAAATTCCTGTACAGGCCCTCGTCGGATACGCCCTTGTAGTAGAAGGGAGGCAGCATCAGGACGCCTGCGCAGCCGAGCGCGGTCGCGTGCGCCGTGAGCCGCACCGAGTCGCTGAGCGCGCAGCAGCCGGTGCCCGGCATAAGCGCCGTAGCGGGTACACCCTCCTGGATCAAGGTCTCGAGCAGCACCATGCGCTCGTCGACGGAAAGCGAATTCGCTTCGCTGTTCGTTCCGAACACGGCGAGCCCGCGGCAGCCGTTGGCGAGCAGCCATTTGCAGTGGCGCACGTAGCGCTCGCGGTCGGGCGAGAGGTCGCGCTTGAAGGGCGTCACCACCGGGGCGAGGACGCCTGAGAGTCGTTTCGGAGCGGTCATGGTCGGCAGATCGAAAGGAGGATTGGCCGGGGATTATCGCATCGAATCAGAGCATCCGCCGCGGGAGATTGACAAACAAACGCCGTCCGCTATTCTTCCATATCCGCCCGATACGCGAGAGCCCCGTCCGAGGGCTCGGCTTGGGCGCCACCAGCTGGGGAGAGACTCCGCATTGCAGTTCGATTTCCCATAGACCTTAAAGGAGGGATCCGTGTCCGAGCCAACATTCCGTACGCACCGTTCCGCCCGCGCGTTACTCGCAGGCGCCTTCGCCGCATTTTGCCTGACTCAGTTTGCGCCGGCGCTTGCCGACGACTCCGGGCAGATTCAAGCGTTTCTGAGCACGCTGAAAGGCGCGCGCCTGATCGACCTCTCCCACAACTGGGAGATCACCTCTCCCGTCGCATCGGTGAATCCATTCTATTCGTTTGCCCTCAGTGCCACGCACGCCAACACGCGCGGCGCCTTCGGCGACGGCGGCCAGCTCTCGTTTACCGCCGAGGTGCAGCATTTCAGCGGCCAGCACGGCGCGCCGAGCATCGACGCGATCGGGCATATAGGCAGGGACGGAAAGCTCTTCGGCGGACTCGATGCCGCAGCCGCGACAAGCAACCCGGACGGGATCGGCGCGAGCGGTGTCGGCGCCAACCTCTCGATCGACAAGTTTCCGGTGGACCTACTGGTGAACCGCGGCATCCTGCTCGACGTCGCGACGTTGATTCAAGGCGACTCGAGCCCGCTGCCCGCAACCTTTGAGATCACGGCGGTGCACCTCGAGCAGGCGGCGAAGCGCCAGCACGTCAGACTGAAGAAGGGCGACACAGTGTTCATCCGCACCGGCTGGGGCCAGTACTTCAAGTCGAACGCCGCCCTCTACTCGGGAGCAAACTCGCCGGGACCGAGCCTCGACGGCGCGAACTTCCTGATCAAGAACGGCGCCCGCGTGGTCGGCGACGACACGCTCACCTTCGAGCAGCGCCCGCCGATCGTCACCAGCCCGACCTTCCAGGTGTTTCCGGTGCACATGCGCGTGATCGCCGACTCCGGTATTTTCATCATCGAGAACCTGAACCTGGAGGAGCTGGCGCAGGCGAAGGCGTACGAATTCGCCGTCGTCGTGCCGCCTTTGAGAATTCTCGGCGGGACGGGTTCCGCGCTGCGCGCCTTCGCGCTGGTTCCGCAGGGCGATTAGCAGTCAACCGGGCGGCACTGCACCCGGCAAGACCTCAAGCGGCCTCTTGCCGGGTCCGCCGCCGCTTTGTTGCTGGTACTGTTCTTCCTTTACTTCGTGGCTGGGCGGTTTCGTCGCCTGGCGTCCCGCGGTCCATTCCTCCCGGTCGCGGACCGCGAGCCGGTACGCCTGGTCGCGCCCCGGTAGATAGGGCTTGGGCCAGAACTGGCCCGGGTGCTGGTACCACGCCGCGGCGTGCAGCGTGAAGTAGGGATCGGCGAGGTGCGCGCGCGCGAGCGCAACCAGGTCGGCGCGGCCGGAAACGACGATGGTGTTCACCTGGTCGGCGCTGGTCACGTTGCCGACCGCCATCGTGGCGAGCCCGATTTCGTTGCGGATCTTGTCGGCGAACGGCGTCTGGTACATGCGCCCGTATACCGGCTTCTGGTGCGGCACGACTTGGCCGGTCGAGACATCGATCAGATCGACGCCCGCGTCCTTGAAGGCGCGCGCGAGCGCGAGCAGGTCCTCCTCCGAAAGGCCGCCCGGCGCCCAGTCGGTCGCCGAGATCCGGATCGACATGGGTTTCTCCTGCGGCCAGACCTCGCGCACCGCGCGGAACACCTCCAGCGGATAACGAAGCCGGTTGCCTATCGGCCCGCCGAATTCGTCCTTGCGCAGGTTCGTGAGCGGCGAGATGAACGATGACAGGAGGTACCCGTGCGCCATGTGCAGCTCGAGCATGTCGAAGCCGGCCTGGTTCGCAAAGTTCGCGGAACGCAGGAATTCGTCCCGGATCCTGTCCATGTCGGCGCGGTTCATCTCGCGCGGCGTTTGAGATTCCGCCTGGTAGGGAAGAGGCGAAGGCGCGACCAGATCCCAGTTGCCGGATTCCAGCGGGTAGTCCATGCGCTCTCAGCCGAGCTGGGTTGAGCCCTTGCGCTCCGAGTGGCCGAGCTGCATGCAAAGCTTGGCGCCGGATTGCGCGTGGCAGAAATCCACG
>VBCT01000239.1 GCA_005882235.1 Betaproteobacteria bacterium | reverse complement strand
ATGCAGGAATGGTCCCCCGAGCACACGTCCTCGTCCACGCCGAAGCGCGTGCGCACCACGCGCTTGCCCGCCTTGAGGGCCGCGGCGATCTGCGGGCGGATACGCCGCTGGCGCTCGAGCTGGCACTCGGCATCGGCGATGATGACCTTCAGGCCCTTGTAGGCGGAGCCCATCGCGTCGCGCAGCGTCTTCGCCATTTCGCTGACGCGGTAGGTGTACACCGGCTTGATCCACTCGACGCCGATACCCTTCAAGGCACGCTCGATGCTCATGTCGCCCGATTTCCATTCGGTCTGGTGCAGCGAGGAGGGAATGTTCTGCGTGCCCGTCGCCGAGGTGTAGCCGTTCTTCATGATGACGAGGATACCGTCGCTCTTGTTGAACACCGCGTTGGCGATGCCCGAGGTGAGACCGTTGTGCCAGAAACCGCCGTCGCCCATGATCGTGACGGTGCGCCCGGAGAACATCGGTGCGATGCCGGAGTTCGAGGCGAGCCCCAGGCCGTAGCCGAGCACGGTGTTGCCGATATTGAACGGGGGCAGGGTGGAAAAGGTATGGCAGCCGATGTCGGCCGAGATGTGAAACGCACCCGACTCGCGCTCGATCAGCTTCATCGCCGAGAACACCGGCCGCTCCGGGCAGCCGATGCAGAATCCCGGCGGGCGCGCGGGCACGGCTCCCCCGAGCAGCTCGGCGGCGCGCTGCTTCGTTGCGTTCAGCGCATCCAGCACGCGACGAATGCCGCCGGAATCGACATCCGGAGACGTCATGGCTGCTAGCCAATTCGCGACGCCCGTGAGCACGGCTTCGCCGGTGTATTCGCCCGCCATCGGCAGGAAATCCTTGCCGTGCACTTTCGTCCGCAGGTCGGCGCGGCGCAGGACCGCGTGCAAGGCGTCCTCGAGATAAGCCGGCTGGCCTTCCTCGACCATCAGCACCGCGACTTTACCTGAGCAGAAGGCGCTGACCTCCTCCGGAACGAGCGGGTAGGTGACGTTCAGGACGTAGATCGGAATCTTCGAAATTCCGAAGATATCGGCAAGCCCGAGCTGCTGCAGCGCGCGCACCGCGACGTTGTACATGCCGCCCTGGCAGATGATGCCCAGTTCGCCGATCGGTCCTTCGAAGACCTCGTTCAGTCCGTTCTCGCGGATGAATTTCACCGCCGCCGGCCAGCGCACCTCGACCTTGTGCTTCTCCTGCGCGTAGGTCGCCGGCGGAAGCGAGACGCGGGCGAAGTCGAAATCGGGGTTCTCGATCGCGTTCCTGCGCGAGAACCGCGGCGCGCGGTTGTCCTTCGCATCGAAGGCGCCGTGCACGTGGCACGCGCGGATGCGCAGCTCCAGCATGACCGGCGTGTTCGAAGCTTCCGACAGCTCGAAGCCCTTCTCCACCATCCTGACGATGGTCGGAAGATTCGGCCGCGGATCGAGAAGCCAGATCTGCGACTTCATCGCGAAGGCGTGGCTGCGCTCCTGGATGATCGATGCACCCTCGCCGTAGTCTTCGCCGATCACGATAAGCGCTCCCCCGCGCACCCCCACTGACGATAGGTTGGAAAGCGCGTCGGAGGCGACATTTGTGCCGACCGTGGACTTCCACGCCACGGCGCCGCGCAAGGGGTAGTTGATCGAGGCGCCGAGCATCGCAGCCGCGCCCGCCTCGGACGCGTTGGTCTCGATATGGATGCCGAGCTCGTCCATGATGTCGCGGGCGTCGTTCAGCACGTCCATGACGTGCGATACCGGCGCCCCCTGGTAGCCGCCGACGTAGGAGATGCCCGACTGCAGGAGGGCCTTGGTCACGGCGAGGATGCCTTCCCCGTGGAAAGTCTGCCCCGCGCCCAGCTTGAGCAGCTCGACCTCTTTCGTGAAGGAGCGTTCCATGGTCAAGCGCGGGCTAGAACAGCACTCTCGGGAGCCACACCGCGACCGACGGCACGAAGAAAACCAGCGCGAGCACGAGCAGGCTCATGAAGATGTATGGCACCACGGCCCGGAAGATGTGTCCCATCGTGACCTGCGGCGGCGATACGCCCTTCATGGTCATGAGGAGGAGCCCATGCGGCGGCAACAAAAGGCCCAACTGCATGCAGATAAGGAACATCACGCCGAACCACACCGGGTCGACCCCGAACTTTTGGACGAGCGGCATAAAGATGGGGAGCGTGATCATCATCATGCTGACCTGCTCGACGAAGAGGCCGAGGAAGATCAGCACGAGCATCATCACAGCGATGAGCGCGAGCGGCGGCAGGCCGAGCGTGGCGATGATCTCGACCATTCCGTTGCTCGCTCCGGAAAAGGACAGGATCTGCGAGAAGGTCATCGCGCCGACGATGATGAACAGGATCATTCCCGAGATGCTCGCCGTGCCGCGCAGCGCGAGCACTAGATTCTGCAAGGTAAGCGCCCGGTAG
>VBCT01000238.1 GCA_005882235.1 Betaproteobacteria bacterium | reverse complement strand
ATCATCGCGCGCCTCGGCGGAGACGAATTCGTGCTGCTGGTCGAAGAGCTGGGCGACCCGGCCGCGCTGACCGAGATCGCGCGAAAGCTGCTCGCAGCCGTGTCCGAGCTGCGCAAGATCGACGGGCAGGAGCTCAACGTCACGCTGAGCATCGGGATCTGCACCTATCCGGCCGACGGCCGCGACTCGAAGACGCTGCTGTCGGGAGCGGACATCGCCATGTACCGCGCCAAGGACCGGGGCCGCAACGGATTCTGCTTCTACTCCGCCGAGCTGCAATCGCACACGCCGGAGAAGCTCGCCCTGGAGGCCGGCCTGCGGCACGGCCTGGAGCGGGGCGAGTTCCGCGTGTACTACCAGCCCAAGATCGACATGACCACAGGCGCGATCACGGGGGTCGAAGCGCTGCTGCGCTGGCAGCACCCCGAGAGGGGCCTGTTGCTCCCGGAGAAATTCATCCACCTCGCCGAGGAAACGGGTTTGATCGTTCCGATCGGCCTGTGGACGCTGCGCGAGGTCTGCACGCGCGCCCAAGCCTGGAAGGATGCCGGCCTGCCGCGGATGCCGATCGCGGTCAACCTTTCGGCCATCCAGTTCCGCGAGGAGCAGCTCGTATCCCAGCTCGCGGAAATCCTCAAGTCCACCGGGACCGAAGCCGGCATCCTCGAGCTCGAAATCACCGAAAGTATGGTGATGCGGGACCCGGACGAGGCGGTGAAGCTCATGCGCAATCTGCGCGCGATGGGCGTGCACCTCACCATCGACGACTTCGGCACCGGCTATTCGTCGCTCGGCTACCTCAAGCTCTTTCCGATCAACAACCTGAAGGTGGACAGGAGTTTCGTGCGTGACCTGCCGCATTCAAAGGACGACGTCGCCATCACGCGGGCGGTCATCGCGATGGCCCACAGCCTGGAGATGAACGTGATCGCCGAGGGCGTCGAGCTGCGCGAGCAGTTCGACGTGCTGCGCAATGAGGGCTGCGACGAATTCCAGGGCTATCTATGCCGGCCCCCGCTCGCGGAAGAGGAACTCATCCGCTTCATCCGGGAAGGCGGCACGCAGGGGAAGCTGAACTAGCGCGCGAACCCCGACCTGTGTGAGCCGGGGTTTGCGCGAGAAACCGGCGCGACTTCAGGCCGGAACGGGTTCCTTAGGCTTCACTTCGGGGGCGGCGGGCTTCGCGGGCACGGAGGGCTTGTCCTTCTTGCTCTCGTCGGCCGTCTTCTTCCGGCGGACCTCCTCGGCCTGGCGCGCTTTCCAGTACATCTCGTCGAACTCGTAGCACATAAGGACTCCTTTCACATCAGGTGATGGACAGGTCTCCCCTTATTCGATCCATGCTACTCGCGGCGTGCGGGAAGTTCAACAGGAACGGCGTGGACCGTCCCGGGCGCGAAAACCTGTGCTACCGTTGCCGGAAAACCGTTCCCTTCGCGACACCATGAAAGACAATCCGATCGGCTCAATCCGGCTCGCCGCGCTTCTCGCCGGCGCGCTTATTCTCGGCGCCGCCCTCGCGCAGTCCCCGGGGTATCCCGCGAGGACGATTCGCCTGGTGGCGGGCACCGCCCCGGGCGGCATCACCGACTACCTCGCGCGCATGTCGGCCGAAGGCCTGGCGGTCCAGCTCGGAGCGCAGGTCGTGGTCGAGAACAAGGCGGGCGCCACCGGCAATCTCGCGATCGAGCACGTGGCGAAATCGGCGCCCGACGGCTACACGCTGCTGCTCGTGGCGGGCGGAAACGTCGTCATCACGCCTTTCCTGTACGGCTCCCTGCCGTTCGATCCTCTCCGCGACATCGTGCCGGTTTTCAACGTCGCCGGCGCGCCGCAGCTCCTGGTCGTGCCCGGGACCCTTCCGGTGAACGACCTGCGGGAATTCATCGCGCTCGCCAAGGCGAATCCGGGAAAGATGAACTACGCGTCGGCGGGTCCCGGAAGCACCACGCACCTGGCCGCCGATCACTTCGCGCGGCTCGCGGGCGTGCAGCTCGTGCACGTCCCCTACAAAGGCACGGGGCCGGCGCTCGCCGATCTCGTCGCGGGCCGCGTGCAGATGCTCTCGGTGGGCCTCGCGCCCGTGCAGGCGCACCTGAAGAGCGGCGCGCTCAAGGCGCTCGCGGCGGCCGCGAAGACGCGTCTTGCCGCTTTGCCCCAGGTGCCGACCTCCGCCGAGGCCGGGCTGCCCGGCTGGGAGATGACCACCTGGTTCGGAATTTTCGCGCCCAAGGGCACGAGCCCCGGGATCGTGAGGCTCGTCAATTCGAAGATGCAGGCGGTGATCGACGATTCGAAGGCGAGGCAACGCCTGCTCGAATCCGGCATCGAGCCCGTCGGCGGCTCCGTGGAGGCGTTTGCGGAGCTGGTGCGCTCCGACACTCGCGCCTGGGAGAGGGTCGTCAGGGCCTCGGGCGTGAAGCTCGACTGAGCTTGTCTTCGGAATCGAGGGAGAAGGCGATGAAGATCTGCCATTACAACGAGGGTCTCGCGGGGGCCGTGGTCGGGGAAAGGCTGTATCCGATAGGCGACGCGCTCATGAAAGCGGGCCATCTGAAGCCGGGCCACACCATGCTCGAGGTGATCGAGCGGCTCGCGAACGAGCCTGCGGCGACCAAGTGCGCGCGCTTCGCGTCGCAGACCGGGTCGTCCGTGCCGCTCGCGCAGGTGAAACTGCTCGCGCCGCTCCTCGACCCGCCCGCGATCTGGGCAGCGGCCGCGAACTACACGGCGCACCAGGCGGAGATGCGGGAAAAAATGGGCTCGTCCGACCGCTCGGGCCTCTCCAAGGACGAGCTGATGGCGGAGTTTTTTCTTAAGCCCGCGTCCTCGATCATCGGCCCGGGCGGGACCGTGATCCTTCCGAGAATATCCAGGGACGTGGATTTCGAATGCGAACTGTGCGCGGTGATCGGAAAGACTGCGCGCCACGTCAGCGAAGACCAGGCGCTCGACCACGTGTTCGGCTACACGATTTGCTGGGACTTCAGCCAGCGCGATCCCTGGGGGCGGGGCAGGCAGAACACGCGCAACATCCGCAAGGGCTTCGACACCTTCACCGGCCTTGGACCGTGGATCGTGACGCGCGACGAGATCGACGATCCGCAGAACCTCGCGATCCGCGTCGAGCAGAACGGCAAGCTCGCCATGAGCGCGCATACCGGCGACATGATCTGCAGCCTTCGCGAGCACATTCGCTTCCTCTCGGACGTGATGACGCTCAAGCCGGGAGTGCTGATCACGACCGGGACGCCGGCGGGCGTCTCGAAGCTCGCCGACGGCGATCACCTGAGAGGCAGCATCGAGAGGATCGGCGAGATGGAAGTCGCGGTGCGCGCGGAGCGCTAGCGCGATCGGCGACCTGCGATCCGGGCGATGACCCGGGCGCGGGCAATGGCGTAGACTTGCGATCGACGTCCGAGGAGCAGAATGAAAGCGTTTTGTGCCGTACGAACGCGAAGGATCGCCGCCGGAATCTTTCTCGGTCTGTGCGCCGCGTCCGCGTCCGCGCAAAGCGGCTACCCCAGCAGGCCGATCCGGCTCGTCGTGCCTTGGCCGCCGGGACAGGCCACGGATCTCTCGGCGCGGCTGGTCGCGCACAAGCTCTCGGAATCGCTCGGGCAGCCCCTCGTGGTCGACAACCGCCCCGGCGCCGGCGGGGTGATCGGCTCCGACGCGGTTGCGAAATCGGCTCCCGACGGCTACACCCTGCTTGCGGGCTCCTCCGGCCCGATCTCGATCAACCCCATCGTCCAGAAGGTCCCCTACGATCCGGAGCAGGCGTTCGCGCCGGTCAGCCTGATCGCGACCGTTCCCTACGTGCTCGTCGCGAACCCGGCGTTTCCCGCGGCGGGGATCCGCGAATTCATCGCGAGCGCGCGCGCGAATCCGGACAAATACACGTTTGCGTCCTCCGGCACCGGGGCGACCGGACATCTGGTGGCGGAGTTTTTCAACTCGATGGCAGGTATCCGCGCGACGCACGTACCCTACAAGGGCAGCGTTCCGGCGATCACCGACCTGTTGAACGGCAACGTGACCTACGCTTTCGAGACGCTCGCAGCGACGGCCGGTCACGTGAAATCCGGGCGCCTCAAGGCGTACGGCATCTCGAGCGCCCGGCGCAACGACGCGCTGCCGGAGGTCGCGCCGGTCCACGAATCGGCCGAGCTGCCCGGCTTCGAAGTGGTTGCCTGGATCGGCTATCTCGCTCCGGCCGGTACGCCTCTCCAGACGCGCGCGCGCCTCGCCGCCGAGGTGCGCAAGGCGGTGCAGGCGGGGGACCTGCGCGAGCGCTACGCCGCGCTCGGGATGGATCCGGTGTCGAGCTCGCCCGAGGATCTCGGCGCGCTCTTGAAGCGCGAGCACGAGCGCTACGCGGCCATCGTGAAAAAAGCGAACATCCGAATCGACTAAGAAACGATGCGCTTACCGCCGCGCAATTTCATGCGGATCGCAACCGGGTGCCTCCTCGCCCTCGTCCTGGGCGCGGGAGCGGTGTCCGCCAGGGCCCAGGGCGCTTATCCGAGCCGCGCGGTCCGCATGGTGGTCGACACGTCCCCCGGTGGGCTCACCGATATCCTCGGGCGTCTCGCCGCCGAGGGCCTCGCGCAGCAGCTCGGCCGGCAGGTCGTGGTCGAGAACAAGGCGGGCGCTTCGGGCAACGTCGCGATCGAATACGTGGTGAAATCGCCGGCCGACGGACACACCCTGATGATCTGCGCAGGGGGAAATCTCGTCATCAAGCCTTTCCTCGAGCACTCGCTCGTCTTCGATCCGCTGGTCGATCTCGTTCCGGTGTTCAACTTCGCCGAGGCGCCGCACATCCTGGTCGTCCCGAATTCCATTGCAGCCAGGGATCTCGCGGAGTTCATCGCTTACGCCAGGGCGAACCCGGGGAAGGTCTACTACGGCTCGGCGGGAACCGGCAGCCCGCCGCACCTCGCCGCCGATCAATTCGCGCGCCTCGCGGGCCTGCAGCTCGTGCACGTGCCCTACAAGGGCGTGGGGCCGGCGCTCCCCGATCTGATCGCGGGCCGCCTGCAGATCATGTCGATGAGCTACGGCTCGGCGCGCCCGCATCTCAAGAGCGGCGCGCTGCGCGCGCTCGCGGCCGGATCGAAGCGGCGCCTCGCCGGGCTGCCCGAGGTGCCGACCTCCGCGGAGGCGGGACTGCCCGGCTGGGAGATGAGCGCCTGGTTCGGCATCTTTGCGCCGAAAGGCACGGGTCTCGAAATCGTGCGGCTGCTGAACGAGAAGCTCCAGGCGGTGATCGAGGATCCGAAAGCGAGGCAGCGGTTGCTCGAGGTCGGCGCCGAGCCGCTCGGCGGACCGGCTCCGGCATTTGCCGAGCGCGTGCGCGCCGACCATCGGATGTGGGGACAGGTCATCAAGGAATCTGGAATCAAGCTGGAGTAGCGCCATGGCTCGTTCGGTGCTCAAGACGAAATTCATCTCCCACGGCACGCTCGGCTCGAAAGATCTCGAGGCGACCCGCCGTTTCTACGAGGAGTTCCTCGGTCTGGAGGTGGTGCGCACCAGTCCCGTCTCCCTCATGATCCGTCTCGGCGGCAACCATGTGTACGCCGTCGTA
>VBCT01000221.1 GCA_005882235.1 Betaproteobacteria bacterium | reverse complement strand
GCGCGGATGCGCAGCTCCAGCATGACCGGCGTGTTCGAGGCTTCCGACAGCTCGAAGCCCTTCTCCACCATCCTGACGATGGTCGGAAGATTCGGCCGCGGATCGAGCAGCCAGATCTGCGACTTCATCGCGAAAGCATGGCTGCGCTCCTGGATGATCGAGGCGCCCTCGCCGTAGTCCTCGCCGATCACGACGAGCGCGCCGCCGCGC
>VBCT01000220.1 GCA_005882235.1 Betaproteobacteria bacterium | reverse complement strand
ATGCCGAGCTCGTCCATGATGTCCCGGGCGTCGTTCAGCACGTCCATCACGTGCGACACCGGCGCTCCCTGGTAGCCGCCGACGTAGGAGATGCCCGACTGCAGCAGCGCCTTGGTCACGGCGAGGATGCCTTCCCCGTGGAAAGTCTGCCCGGCGCCGAGCTTGAGCAGCTCGACCTCTTTCGTGAAGGAGCGTTCCATGGCTATACGCGGGCTAGAACAGCGCCTTCGGGAGCCACACCGCGACCGCCGGCACGAAGAAAACCAGCGCGAGCACGAGCAGGCTCATGAAGAGGTAGGGCACCACGGCGCGGAAGATGTGGCCCATGGTGACCTGCGGCGGCGATACGCCCTTCATGGTCATGAGAAGCAGCCCATGCGGCGGAAGCAGGAG
>VBCT01000219.1 GCA_005882235.1 Betaproteobacteria bacterium | reverse complement strand
GATCAGCATCAGCATCATCGCCGCGATCAGGCCCATCGGCGCGAGCCCCAGTCTGCTGATCGACTCCACCACGCCGTTGCTCGCCCCGGAGAACGACAGGATCTGCGAGAAGGTCGTCGCGCCGAGGATGATGAACAGGATCATTCCCGAGATGCTCGCAGTGCCGCGCAGCGCGAGCACGAGATTCTGCAAGGTAAGCGCCCGGTAGGCGGCGGCGAGCAGGATCGTGAACAGTGCGCCGATCGCCGCGGATTCCGTCGGCGTCGCCCAGCCGGCGGACATCGAAGCGACCACGATGACGAAGATCGAGACCAGCGGCACCACGTACTGGAAGAAGGGGCGGAATTTCTCCCAGCCGCGGTACTCGGTAAAGCTCGCGGCCGGTGCGAGCGAGGGATTCATCTTCACGCGCACCACGATGTAGACGACGAAGG
>VBCT01000218.1 GCA_005882235.1 Betaproteobacteria bacterium | reverse complement strand
CGCCCATGAGGATGAAGAGCGGGATGGGAGTGAGCGAAAAGCTCGCGACCGACCCGACGGAGTTGCGGGCGAACTGGACGAGTCCCGCTTCGCCGCCAAGGAACAGCCACGCGCCCAGCAGGTTGATCACCAGGAACGAAAACGCCACCGGGAGGCCGAGGAATAGCAGCGCCGTCGAGCCGCCGAGCATCAGCCATGCCCCCGCCTCCCATGACATGGCTCTAGCCGGTCGAGACCGCGTCGTCGCGCGGCGCGCGCTCGGCGAGTGCCAGGCGGCGCATGCGGAGCAGCATCTCGATGGACAGCGCGAGGAAAGCGACCGGCAGCACGCTGAGCAGCCACCACTCCGGCGTCACCAGCGTCCTAATGGACACCGAGCCCGCCTTGAAGCTGGCGATCGCGGCGCGGGCGCCGTAGTAGGTGATGAAGAGGCAGGAGGCGAGGCCCAGGACGTCCACCACCCACTCGAAGGACCAGCCGACCCGATTCGGCACTGCGCGCAGGATGATGTCCACCCGGATGTGCTGCCCGCGCCGCAGCAGCCACGGCGCGGTAAGCATGGTGATGAGGTAGAGCATCGCCTCGGAGATCTCGTTGCTCCACTCGAGCCCGGCGACGCCCGGGAGGATGCGCACGTTGCGTAGCAGCACATCGGCGCAAATCATCAGCGTCATGCCGAGCACCAGCGCGCAGGCGGCGAGGGCGAACGCCTCGAGAAGTTTGCCGTACGCCGCCTCGAGCCGGTTCATGGCTACTTCGCGAGCACCTTCTGCAGCTGCGGGCCGTATACCGGACTTGCCTTGATGGCGTTCGCCCAGCCGACATCCTTCGCCTTCTCGACGAACGCCTTGTTGGTCGCCGCGTCGAAAGTGATCACCTGTATGCCCGCCTCGGCCTGGCGCCTGGCCTCCTGTTGGTTGTAGGACTTCCAGAAGTCGTTCTGCGCCTCGTAGGCCTGGGCCTTGCGCTCGAGGTAGTCGCGCTGCGCCGGCGTCAGGGACTTGTACTTGTCGAGGTTGATGATCAGCGCCACCTCGGCGTTGTAGAAGCCCGGGTCAACGCGGTACTTGGTCTTCTCCTGCCAGTTCAGGTCGAAGAGCGCGTGGATCGGCCAGCCGTAGCCGTCGATCACGCCGCGCTCGAGCGCGGTGTAGACCTCGCCGGGTGCGGTGGTCATGACCTGCGCGTTCATCGACTGGAAGAACTCGCGGTACACCGGCGTGATGCGGATCTTCAGTCCGGTGAGGTCGGGCTTGTCGATCTTCTTGTTGAGATAGATATGGAAGGGCGTGAACTCGACGACCTTGGCGAGATAGCGCATGTTGCCCTTCTCGGCCCAGATCTTGTTGATCAGGTCGAAGCCGCCGTTCTTGCGCTGCTCCGCGGCGCTGGTCTCCGAGAGCTTGAGGATGTCCGCCTCGGGCATCACGTTGGTGTAGTAGGCGCCGGTGCTGAAGCCGAGGTCGACCACGCCGGTCTGCACCGCCTTGCCGACCTCGAAGGTCGGGATCGCCTTCGGCCCGCCGATGAAGTTGATCTGCAGGACGCCCTTGCCGTCCTTGTTGACGTCGGCGATCCAGTCGAGCGTGCGCTTCACGTAGAACTGGTTCTCGGGGAAAGCGCTGACCAGGCGCAGCGTTATTTCCTGCGCGCAGGCGATCCCGGAAATTGCGGCGAGCGCCGCGGCGAGCACGAGTCTGGGTGCGAAGCGGGTCATGCTGTCTCCTCCTCTGAGGGGTCCGCTGGGATGCTTGGAATGATACGCCGGATGGCGGCCGCTACACCCACACC
>VBCT01000009.1 GCA_005882235.1 Betaproteobacteria bacterium | reverse complement strand
TATGCGCCACACCGGGCAGGGATCAGCACCGCGGCCGGTAGTGTAGAGATTCCCCTGGTCGTCGCCGGTCAGGCCTTCGATCGCCAGCGGCGTCGTGATCAGCGTCGTGAAGGTCGCATCTCGCGGAAAGCGCGCGTGGTGCTCGTCGTCGGCCCAAGCGAGCGGCCAAGTCAACAGCGAGAGACCGAGGAAAACAAGAATCTTCCTTATCATCTGAAACCTCCTCTTGTAAGCCGGATGATTGTTCTTGAAGGGCCCGGATTTCAGCATACCTGACGGTAGCGAACACCAATGCACTGGACATTGTTCCACCCGGTGCCTCCCCGCGGTCCGCGCGGCCTGTATCTTGATTTCCGTCAATGTTCGCGCAATCGCGCAACGCTTATAGTGTCTCGCCCATAAAATCAACACAATGCTGTCCCGCAGCAGAAGGACCGGTAGATGGCCTCCGACATCGAAATCGCACAGAAAGCCAAGCTCGAGCGCATTTCCAAGATCGCTCTTGCGAAGCTCGGCATTCCCGAAGAGCACCTCGAGCCCTACGGGCATTTCAAGGCGAAGGTGTCGCTCGAATACCTGGACGGTCTCAAGGTGCGTCCGAACGCGAAGCTCGTCCTGGTGACGGCGATGACGCCCACGCCCGCGGGCGAGGGCAAGACGACCACCACGGTGGGGCTGGGCGATGCGCTCAATCACATCGGCAAGAAAGCGATGATCTGCCTGCGCGAGCCCTCTCTCGGGCCGGTGTTCGGCATGAAGGGCGGCGCCGCCGGCGGCGGCTACGCTCAGGTCGTACCGATGGAGGACATCAACCTGCACTTCACCGGAGACTTCAACGCCATCGCGCTCGCGAACAACCTGCTCGCGGCGATGCTCGACAACCACATCCATCACGGGAACGAATTGGGAATCGACGTGCGGCGCATCGCGTGGAGGCGAGTGGTGGACATGAACGACCGCGCGCTGCGCGACATCACGGTGAGCCTGGGCGGCCCGGGCAACGGCTATCCGCGCCAGGACGGATTCGACATCGTGGTCGCCTCCGAGGTCATGGCGATCTTCTGCCTGTCTACTTCGCTCGACGATCTCAAGGAGCGCCTCGGCAGGATCGTGGTCGGCTACACGCGCGACCAGAAGCCGGTGCTCGCCCGCGACCTCCAGGCTCACGGTGCAATGACCGTGCTCCTGAAGGACGCGATCAAGCCGAACCTGGTGCAGACGCTCGAAAACAATCCCGCCTTCATCCACGGCGGCCCGTTCGCCAACATCGCCCACGGCTGCAACTCCGTGATCGCGACGAGCTCGGCGATGAAGCTCGCCGATTACGTGGTCACCGAAGCCGGCTTCGGCGCGGACCTCGGCGCCGAGAAATTCATCGACATCAAGTGCCGCAAGTCGGGCCTGCGGCCCTCTGCCGCCGTGATCGTCGCGACGGTTCGCGCGGTGAAGTATCACGGCGGCGCCGACCTCAAGACGATCACGCAGGAGAACCTGCAAGGGCTGGAAAAAGGCGTCACCAACCTCGAGCGCCACGTCGAGAACGTGCAGAAGAACTACGGCGTTCCCTGCGTCGTCTCGATCAACCGTTTCAACCAGGACACACAGAAGGAGCTGGATCTGCTCAAATCGCGGATCGACAAACTCGGCGCCAAGGTCGTGCTCGCGACGCATTGGGGCGACGGCGGCAAGGGCGCAGCGGAGCTCGCGCGCATCGTGGTCGAGCTCTGCGAGAGCAAGAGCAACTTCCAATTCGTGTACGAGGAACAGGACACGCTCTGGGACAAGATCAACAAGATCGCGAAGAAGATCTATCGCGCGAGCGAGGTGACCGCCGACGGGAAGGTGCGGGCCCAGATCAAGAAGCTCCAGGACGACGGCTACGGGCGCTATCCGGTGTGCGTGGCGAAGACCCAGTATTCCTTCTCGACCGATGCGCAGCTGCGGGCGGCGCCCGCGAACCACGTCGTCAACGTGCGCGAAGTGCGCCTGGCGGCAGGGGCCGAGTTCGTCGTGATGATCTGCGGGGATATCATGACGATGCCCGGGCTTCCCAAGGTGCCTTCGGCGGTCAAGATCGACCTCGTCGACGGGAAGGTCGTCGGACTATTCTGAAACGCCGCGGGTGGCGAGGCCAACGGGAGGACAATGGAAGAGCTTCTGACGTCGCAGTTCTGGCTCGGGCTCGGGGCGATCATCTGGGTCAACATCATCCTGTCGGGCGACAACGCCGTGGTGATCGCGCTCGCGGCGCGCTCCTTGCCCGTGCACCAGCAGAGGCTGGCGGTCATCTGGGGAGCAGCTGCGGCGGTGGTGCTGCGCATCGTTCTCACCATCGTCGCGGTCGAGTTGCTTAAGCTTCCCTACCTCAAGCTCCTCGGAGGCGTGCTGCTGCTCTGGATCGCGGTGAAGTTGCTGGTCCCCGAGGACGATGGCGGCGACGGGATCAAATCGAGCTCCAACTTGCTGGCGGCGATCAAAACGATCCTGATCGCGGACCTCGTGATGAGCCTTGACAACGTCATCGCGGTGGCGGCGGTGGCAAAGGGCAGTATCGTGCTGCTCGTGCTGGGCCTGCTGATCAGCATCCCGCTGGTGGTTTTCGGTGCGACCATGTTGATGAAGCTCATGGAGAGCTATCCGGTGATCATCACGGTCGGGGCCGCGCTGATCGGCTATGTGTCGGGCGAAATGCTGGTGACCGACCCGGTCGTGGTCGAGTGGTTCAGGGTCAACGCCCACTGGATGGTCGACTTCGAGGTCTTTTCGCTCTTCGGTCGCAAGTTCGAGCTGTCGGTGGCGGGGCTGGTCGGCGCGGTCCTGGTGGTGGCGGTCGGAAAGTGGCTCGGCAGTCGAGAACCGGCAGACGCCGGCAGAAGCTGAGTCCGCCGCGCGGCCTTGACCTCAGTCAAGGTTGCGTAAGGAGCTTGTGGCGATAATCGACGCGCGAAATGCGGCAGGTGAATAAAATAGATGGAACCGCCGATGCTGATGGGGGGTCCATTCCGTTGGGTGTCTTGGCAATAGGAGGAGAGCGATGCGCAACTTTACCGATCGCGATTGGCGCAGGACCGCTGCGCTGACGCTGTTCGCTGCTGCGGCCGTACCGGTTCAGGCGTTTGCGGCCTGGGAACCCACGAAAACGGTGGAGTTCGTCGTTCCTGCCGGCACCGGCGGGGGCGCCGACCAGATGGCCCGGGTTGTTCAAGGCATCATTGCCAAGAACAAGCTGATGAAGCAGCCGATGGTGGTCATCAACAAGGCGGGTGGGGCGGGCGCGGAGGGGTTTCTCGACGTGAAGGAGTCGAAAGGTGATGCGCACAAGATCATCATCACCCTGTCGAACCTGTTCACGACCCCGCTTGCGACTCATACGCCGTTCAACTGGCGCGACCTGACGCCGGTGCAGATGATGGCTCTGGACAACTTCGTCCTCTGGGTCAACGCGGAGACGCCCTACAAGACACCCAAGGAATACCTCGACGCGGTCAAGGCCGGCGGCGGAAAGTTCAAGATGGGCGGGACGGGCTCGAAGCAGGAAGATCAGATCATCACGGTCGCAATCGAGAAGCAGACCGGCGCGAAATTCACGTACATCTCCTACCGCGGCGGTGGCGAGGTGGCGGTTCAGCTGGTGGGCAAGCACGTCGACTCGACGGTCAACAATCCGATCGAGGCCGTGGCCCAGTGGCGCGCGGGGTCGCTGCGGCCGCTGTGCGTGTTCGATGGAAAGCGCATGCCCTACAAGACGAAGATCACCAAGACGATGTCCTGGTACGACATTCCCACGTGCAAGGACACCGGGCTCGACGTCGAATACCTGATGCTGCGCGGGATTTTCATGCCGGGTGGGGTGACCGCCGAGCAGGTCGAGTACTACGTGGACCTGCTGAAGAAGGTACGTGCAACGCCCGACTGGACGAGCTTCCTCGAAACGGGGGCATTCAACCAGACGACCTTGAGCGGAAAGGAATACGAAACCTGGGTCGCGCGCGAGGAGGCGCGGCACATCATGCTCATGAAGGAAGCGGGATTTCTGGCGAGATGAAGTCCTGCGGCGCGCGGGGGGTGACCGCCGCGCGCCGATGATGTCGGCTGGAGCCGAGCGCGGAGGGGGGATGGAGAAAGGGGAGCAGGGTTCGGCCGCATCGGTAAAGGCGGTGGAGATCGGCGTCGCCGTCGTCATTTTCCTTTTTGGCGCCCTGGTGGTATTCGACAGCTATCGCGTCGGCGCCAAGTGGGGCGACGACGGGCCGCAGGCCGGCTATTTTCCCCTCTACGTGGGTCTGTTGATCTGTTTCGCGAGCGCGACGATCTTCGTGCGCGCCTTTCGCAACTCCGCGCTTGCCGCCGAATCGTTCGTGTCGCGCGATGAGCTGAAGAAAATACTGACGGTTCTCGTGCCGACGGTCGTGTATGTCTCGCTGATCGCATATCTGGGGTTCTACGTCGCGTCCACGCTCTATATCGCCTACTTCATGTGGCACTTGGGCAAGTACGCCTGGATCAAAATCGCGCCGGTCTCGATAGGCGTCAGCGTCGCATTTTTCCTGATCTTCGAAATATGGTTCTCGGTGCCCCTTCCCAAAGGGCCGCTCGAGGCTGCATTGGGACTCAATTGAGCGCCGTGCCGGCGGATTAGCTCGCCGGTGCTCGCGCCGCGAAAGGGAGGCCGAGTGGAGGAAGTCAACGCGCTGCTGCAGGGGTTCGGGGTCGCGCTGTCCCCGCTCAACCTGCTGCTCATGTTCGTCGGCGTCATCCTGGGGATCATCATCGGCGTGCTGCCCGGCTTGGGCGGCGCGAACGGCGTCGCCATCCTGCTGCCTCTCACGTTCTCGATGGCGCAGCAACCCGGCGGCACGACCTCCGCGATCATCCTGCTCTCGTGCATCTATTGGGGTGCGCTCTTCGGCGGAGCGATCACGTCGATCCTCTTCAACATTCCCGGCGAACCCTGGTCGGTCGCGACCACTTTCGACGGCCACCCGCTGGCGCAGCTGGGGCGCGCGGGGAGTGCGCTGACGGCGGCCTTCACCTCCTCGTTTTTCGGGGCGCTGGTCGCTGTCATCATGATCACCTTCCTCTCGCCCGTGGTTGCGGGGTTTGCCCTGCGCTTCGGCCCGCCGGAATTCTTTTCGGTGTACCTGCTGACCTTTTGCGCCTTTGTCGGCATGAGCGGCGGCAACGCCGCCAAGACCATCGCTTCCATGATGATAGGGTTCGCGCTGGCCGCGGTCGGCCTGGACAGCGTCACCGGGACCTTGCGGCTCACGTTCGGATCTACCTCGCTCCTGAAAGGGTTCGATTTCCTGATCGCGGTGATCGGCCTATTCGGCATCGGCGAAATTCTGGAAACGCTCGAGGAAGGCCTTGCGTTCAAGGGAGCGAGCGCGCGGATCAACTTCAAGGTCGTTCTCGAAACGTGGAAAGAACTGCCGCGTTACTGGGCGACTTCACTGCGCAGCGCCGCGGTAGGCTGCTTCATGGGAATCGTCCCCGGCGGGGCAACCCCGGCCTCGTTCATGAGCTATGGCCTCGCGCGCCGCCTCTCCAAGGATGGCAATGACTTCGGCAGCGGCAAGGTCGAGGGCGTGGTCGCGCCGGAGACTGCGGCTCACGCCGCCGGCACCTCGGCGCTCCTGCCGATGATCACGCTCGGGGTGCCGGGATCGCCCACGGCCGCGGTGCTGCTCGGGGGCCTCCTGATCTGGGGGCTGCAGCCCGGGCCGCTGCTGTTCGTCGAGAAACCGGACTTCGTTTGGGGCCTGATCGCCAGCATGTATCTCGGTAACATCGCCGGTCTGATCGTCGTGCTGACCTGCGTTCCGCTTTTCGCGGCGATCCTGCGCATTCCCTTCTCGATCATCGCACCCGTCATCATCGTGATCTGCGCGATCGGGGCGTACACCGTGCACAACTCGATGTTCGACGTCTATCTGATGGTCGCCTTCGGGGTGCTCGGCTACGCTTTCAAGAAGCTCGGCTATCCGCTCGCACCGATGGTGCTGGCACTCGTTCTGGGCGACCGGGCGGAGGAAAATTTCCGCAACGCGATCAAAGGCTCTCAGGGCGACCTTACGGTCTTTTTCTCGAACGGGCTGGTGGGAGGTTTGACCAGTTTCGCCTTGTTGCTGTTGTTCTGGCCGCTCATCCGGGCGGGGTGGCGCGTGGTGCTCGGAAAAAGCTGAAAGCGAGACGCGCTCAAGCGGCCCGCTGCCTGAGGCGGGACAGGGTTTCCGGCGTCAGATTGAGGTAGGACGCCAGCTCTTTCTTGGGTATACGGGCGAGCAGGTCCTGGTGCTTCCGCATGAAACGCGCAAGGCGCCCGGGGGCGTCGAGCAGATGAAGCGTGATGGTATGCGCCATCACCTCGGACATCAACCGCATGACCTCGTACTCGAAGCGCAGCTTCATTTCGGTATGGCGTTCGAGGAACTCGACCCAGTGGGGCATGGACAGGCGCGCCACCCGGACCTTGGTGACCGCTGCAATACTGTAGGGGATGGGGGTTTTCATCCGCCACGCGGCGTAGGAGGTGTCCATGTCGGTCTCCGCCGCGAAGCGCAGGATCATCTCTTTTCCCTGGGGATTGCTCACGACGCGCTTCAGGATCCCGTCCAGGATGAAGAACTGCTCCATGCTCGTGCTGCCTTGGCGCACCAGAGGCTCGCCCTTCCTGTATTCCGCGACCTCCAACAGCGGCTCCAGATCGTCCCAGGCGGACGCCGGCATTTCGCGCAGGATCAGGTTCTGCTTGAGCTGCAGGCGAATCGTATTGCGCTGGGGGTGGCTGAGGATGGCCGACACGGGTGGCAGCGGGCGTGCGAACGGTGAGCGGGCAATTAAGCGGGAATTATTGATCGCAGTCAAGGTTGAACTTCGTCAGCAATTTTAGACTCTTGAGTCGATTTTTGCCCCTCGCCCGAGCTATGGGCGGAAGGGCTGCATGCAAGGAGACCTCCATGGGAACAGCCGAGCCGCAAGTCGCGTCCGGTCAGGATGTGAAGGTGGTGAGCGGCGGCCAGATCGTCGCCAATGCGCAACCGCAAGAGATGACCGACGGTTTCCAATTGGTCATCGATGCCCTCAAGCTCAATGGCCTCGACACGATCTACGGCCTGCCCGGGATCCCGATCACCGACCTGACGCGCCGCGCGCAGGCCGCGGGCATGCGGGTGCTCTCGTTCCGCCATGAGCAGAACGCGGGCTATGCGGCGTCGATCGCGGGCTTCCTGACGCAGAAGCCGGGTATCTGCCTGACGGTGTCCGCTCCGGGGTTCCTCAACGGGTTGAACGCGCTCGCCCACGCCACGGTCAACTGCTTCCCGATGATCCTTGTCAGCGGGTCGAGCGAACGCGAGATCGTCGACCTCCAGCAGGGCGACTACGAGGAGATGGACCAGCTCGCCGTCGCGAAGCCGGTCGCCAAGGCCGCCTTCCGCGTGCTGCACGCAGAGGACATCGGCGTGGGAATCGCGCGCGCCATTCGCGCCGCCGTGTCGGGCCGCCCGGGCGGCGTCTACCTCGACCTGCCCGCCAAGCTCTTCGCCCAGAGCATCGACGCCGCGGCCGGGAAGAGCTCGTTGATCAAGGTGGTGGACCCCGCGCCGCGGCAGATCCCGGCGCCGCAGGCCGTGAAGCGCGCGGTGGACCTGCTCAAGAGCGCGAAGAAACCACTGATCATCCTCGGCAAGGGTGCGGCTTATTCGCAGGCCGATGCCGACATCCGTGCGCTCGTCGAGAAGACCGGGATTCCCTATCTGCCGATGTCGATGGCGAAGGGCCTGCTGCCCGATACGCACGAGCAGTGCGCGTCGGCTGCGCGCTCCTTCGTGCTGCCCGAGGCGGACGTGGTGATGCTGGTCGGCGCGCGCCTGAACTGGCTGCTTTCGCACGGCAAGGGCAAGACTTGGGGCGGCAAGGGCCACAAGGACTGGGGCGGCCATAAGTTCATCCAGGTCGACATCTCGCCGCAGGAGATGGACAGCAACGTGCGCATCGACGCCCCGGTGGTCGGGGACATCGGTTCCTGCGTGTCCGCTCTGCTCACAGCCATCGGCTCGGGCTGGCCCAAGCCGTCGGCGGACTGGATCGGCGCCATCACGGAGCGCAAGACCAAGAACGTCGCCAAGATGGCCGAGACGCTGGCGAAGAACCCGTCGCCGATGAATTTCCACAGCGCGCTCGCCGTGGTACGCGACATCGTCAAGGCCAACCCGGACGCGATGTTCGTCAACGAGGGCGCGAACGCCCTCGACTTCACACGCAGCATCGTCGACATGTACAAGCCCCGGAAGCGCATCGACGTCGGCACCTGGGGCATCATGGGCATCGGCATGGGCTACTGCGTCGCCGCCGCTGTGGTCACCAAGCAACAGGTGATCGCGATCGAGGGCGACAGCGCCTTCGGCTTCTCCGGCATGGAAGTCGAGACGATCTGCCGCTACAACCTGCCGGTGTGCGCGGTGATCTTCAACAACAACGGCGTCTACCGCGGCACCGACGTCAACCCGACCGGCGGCTCCGACTTGGCGCCCACCGTGTTCGTCAAGGGCGCGCGCTACGACAAACTGATCGAGGCCTTCGGTGGCGTCGGCGTGCACGCCACGACCCCGGCCGAGCTGCGCAAGGGCATGGAAGAAGCCATCCGCTCGAAGAAGCCCACGCTGATCAATGCCGTGATCGACGAGACCGCGGGCACCGAAAGCGGCCGCATCACGAGCCTGAACCCGAGCGCCGCGAAAAAGAAATAGGGAGACCGGAAATGGAAGCGCTCAAGGGCGTCCGGATACTGGACATGACCCACGTGCAGGCCGGCCCAACCTGCTCGCAGCTCCTCGCCTGGATGGGGGCCGACGTGATCAAGTTCGAGAATCCGCAAGGGGACGCGACGCGCGGGCAGCTGCGCGACGTGCCGAACGCCGACAGCCTGTACTTCACGATGCTCAACTGCAACAAGCGCTCGATCACCGTCAACATGAAGAGCGCCGAGGGCAAGCAGGTGTTCGTCGATCTCCTGAAGAAGTGCCACATCGTCATGGAGAACTTCGGCCCCGGCGTGCTCGATCGCTTCGGCTTCAGCTGGGAGAAGATCCACGAGCTGAACCCGAAGATCGTCATGGGATCGATCAAGGGCTTCGGCTCGAGCGGGCCTTACGCCGACTTCAAGGCCTACGAGAACGTCGCGCAGGCGATGGGCGGCGCGATGAGCACGACGGGGGTCCCCGACGGCCCGCCCTTCGTTACCGGCGCGCAGATCGGTGACTCGGGCACGGGCCTGCATCTCGCGATCGGTCTGCTGGCCGCGCTCAGGCAGGCCGACCGCACGGGCAAAGGGCAGTACGTCGAGGTGGCGATGATGGACGGCGTCATGAACCTGTGCCGCGTGAAATTCCGCGACCACCAGCGCCTCACGCGCGGCGATATGCCCGAATACTCGGTCCCGACCTACCAGGGCATGGGCGAGGTGCCGCGCGCCGGCAACGACTCGGGCGGCGGACAGCTCGGCAACGCCATCCATTGCAAGCCGCACGGGGCGAACGACTGGCTCTATATCGTCGTGCAGGAAGCGGTCTGGGAGCCGCTCGCGAAGCGCATCGGGCCGGACCTCGGCATCCCGGACCTCGCCACCGACGCGCGCTTCGCGACCATCGGCGAGCGGCGCAAGAACCAGCAGCTCATGTGGACGCTCATCAACAAGTTCGCGGAGAAGCACACCAAGCGCGAGCTCATGGCGATCCTGAACCCACTCGACGTGCCCTGCGGACCGATCATGAGCACGCAGGACCTCGCAAACGACGAGCACGTTCACGGCCGCGACATGTGGGTCGAGCTCGACCATCCGCAGCGGGGCAAGTGGTGGAACGTCGGCATGCCGATCAAGCTCTCCGCGTCCCCGGCGAAGATCGAGCGCTCGCCGCTGCTGGGTGAGCACACCGACGAGGTCCTGACCGAGCTCGGCTACGACAAGGATCAGGTCGCCGCGCTGCGCGCCGCGAAAGTGATCTAGAGCGCGGCGGCGCTCCTGGCGCCGATGCGATAACCACGTACGACGGAGGAGCAAGCGATGGCGAACAACAAGACGGCTGTCCGGCAGATCCTGGACAAGGTGAAGGCGGAGGGCCGCACCTCGCTGACGGCGCCCGAGGGCAAGCTCGTCTGCGACGCCTACGGCATCGCGGTGCCGAAGGAAGACGTGGCCGGATCGGCCGCCGAGGCGGCGAAGCTCGCGGCGGGGATGGGCTTCCCGGTCGTGATGAAGATCGTCTCGCCGCAGATCCTGCACAAGACCGAGGCCGGCGGCGTGATCGTCGGCCTGAAGAACCCAACTGATGTGGAAGCCGCGTACGACAAGATCGTCGCCAACGCGAAGAAATACGACGCGAAGGCGCACATCCTCGGCGTGCAGGTCCAGCAGATGCTGGGCGGCGGCCAGGAAGTGATCGTCGGCGCGGTCACCGACCCGTCGTTCGGCAAGCTCGTCGCGTTCGGCCTCGGCGGCGTGCTCGTCGAGGTAATGAAGGACATCACGTTCCGGCTCGCGCCGGCGTCCCGCGAGGACGCGCTGTCGATGCTCGACGGCATCGCGGCGGCGGAGATGCTGAAGGGCGTGCGCGGCTCGGAGCCGGTGAACCGCGACGCGCTCGCCTCGCTCATCCATTCGGTGTCGCTGCTCATCTCCGACTTCCCGGAGATCGCCGAGATGGACCTGAACCCGGTGTTCGCGACCGCGAAGGGCGCGATCGCGGCCGACGTGCGCATCGTGTGCGACTGGAACCCCGCGCCCGCGCGCTTCCGGCCCAAGCACGAGGACATCGTGCGCGACATGAACCGGATCATGAAGCCGGACGCGGTCGCGGTGATCGGCGCGTCGGGCGAGACCGGCAAGATCGGCAACTCGGTCATGAAGAACCTGATCAACGGCGGCTACAAGGGGAAGATCTACCCGATCAACCCGTCGGCCGACGAGATCATGGGACTCAAGGCGTACAAGAGCGTCAAGGACGTCCCGGGCACGGTCGACGTCGCGGTGTTCGCGATCCCCGCGAAATTCGTCGCCGCCGCGCTGGTCGAATGCGGCGAGAAGAAGATCCCGGGCGCGGTGCTGATCCCGTCGGGCTTCGCCGAGACCGGCAACGTCGAGGGCCAGAAGGAGATCCAGGAGATCGGGCACAAGTACGGCGTGCGCCTGATGGGCCCGAACATCTACGGGTTCTACTACACGTGGAAGAACCTGTGCGCCACGTTCTGCACGGCCTACGACGTCAAGGGCCATGCGGCGCTGTCGTCGCAGTCAGGCGGCATCGGCATGGCGATCATCGGCTTCTCGCGCTCGGCGAAGATGGGCGTCTCGGCGATCGTGGGCCTGGGCAACAAGTCCGACATCGACGAGGACGATCTCCTCACGTTCTTCGAGCAGGACGAGAACACGCACATCATCGCGCAGCACTGCGAGGACCTGAAGGACGGCCGCGCGTTCGCCGAGGTCGCGAAGCGCGTGTCGAGGAAAAAGCCGATCGTGATGCTCAAGGCCGGCCGCACCAGCATGGGCGCGCGCGCGGCGAGCTCGCACACGGGCGCGCTCGCGGGCAACGACAAGATCTATGACGACGTGCTGCGCCAGTCGGGCGTGATACGCGCGAAGGC
>VBCT01000231.1 GCA_005882235.1 Betaproteobacteria bacterium | reverse complement strand
ATCGAAACCGTGGGCACCGCGGTGAAGGATCCGTGGAAGGAACTCAATAAAAAGTAAGACCCGGCCTGGGGACAGCGCGAAGCGGCCGCGCTCACATCCTGAGCAGGCGCTGGGTGTTGCCGGAGAGGATTTTCGTCCGGTCCTCGAGGCTCAACGGCAGGTCCGCCATCCATTTCGTTCCCGGCGGGTTCGGAACGAAGGGGTAGTCCACCGAGAAGAGAATCCGGTCCACGCCCATCTCCATGATGCAGCACATGAGCGCGGGCGTGGAGAAGTTACCGCTCGTCGTGATCCAGAAGTGTTCGCAGAAAGTGTCGCGGAAAGTGCTGGGCTTGTCGGCTCCGCGCGAGAGCGCCATGTTGATGCGCCAGGCGGAGAAGGGCAGCGACTCGCCCAGATGCCCGAGGATGATCTTCAGGCGCGGATATTTCTCGAATGCACCCGATAGAATCATGCGGATGCCGTGCGTGGCGGTCTCCACGGTGTAGCCCCAGGCCGCCGTGAGGAGCTGCGGAAACCTGTCCAGATAATCCTTGTAGTAGGCATCGGCGACCGCCTGCACCGGCGAGGACGGATGGATATAGAGCGGCACGTCGAGCGCCTGAGCGCGCTCGAAGATCGGCCAGAAGCGCCTGTCGTCGAAGAACACCCCGTTGGTCGGTCCGTGCACCATCGCACCCTTGAAGCCCAGCTCGGTGACCGTGCGCTCGAGCTCGTCCGCCGCCGCTTTCGGGTCGGCGGTGGGAAGCGCGGCGAAGCCGGCGAAGCGGTCCGGGTGCGCGCGCACCGCCTCGTGCAAGCGGTCGTTCGCGCGCTTGGCGAGCGGGACCGCGGCCGCTGCGTCGAGACGCTGCGTCGAAGGGGCACCGTGCGAGATCACCTGGACGTCGATGCCGGCTTCGTCCATTTCCCTGATGCGCAGCGCGCCCAAGTCGTCCAGCCGCCGGCGCAGCTCGGGGCCGCGCGCCTCGCCGCTCCCGAAGGTTCGCGCCACGTCCGCGTCCCAATAATGCTCTTCGAGCGCGATGACGAAGGGTCTCTCCTTGGCTGCCATGGGTTTGATCGCTCCCGTAATAGGTCGTGGACTCACCGGCCCGCGGGCCGGAACTCGAGGATGAAATTCCATAGCGGCATGTCGCCGACGTTGGTGACGCTGTGGATGATCGGCTCGCGGAAGTTCACCACGCTCGGCGCTTCCTGCGGCGCGTCCTTGCCGTCGATGATCTGCCGGAGCAACGGCCCCTGGTTGATGCGGATCTCGACGCGCTGGCTGTGGCTGTGGCGCTCGCGCGTGTCCCCCGGCGCGAGCCGCTCCTCGTAGATGAAGAAGCGCTCTCCCTCGTACACGATCGTGTTCTTCGCCGGCTGGATGATCTCGGCGGGCGATCTGGCCGGCGGGTGGTTGGGCTTGATCGCCACCTCGAAGAAGGCGCCGCCCGTCGGGGGGCGGTAGGATTCGCCCGCCTTGAACACCGCGACCTCGCCGCGCCGCATCGCGCGCAGCACCTTGCCGAAGCGCAGCTGGATTTCGCCCATCGCCACGATCACGCGCTCCGCGCACCCCGGCGTCGAGCCCTGGGCGCAAGGCGCGTCGTCGCGGCTCACGAGGACGTAGGCGTTCTCGAGCGCGGCCGCAGCCCACAGCGGACCGGCATTGAAGACCGCCGCGAACAGCGCCGCGGCGGGCCAGCGTTTCGAAATTGGGATCATCGGGTACTCCCGGGTCGTCATGTACGCCCGCCTAAGATAGCATCTGCCGGTACGCGTCGGTTTTCCAAACCAAGGAGGAGACATGAAACGCAGCGGGCGGGCGGTGTTGGCGGCAATCCTGGCTATCGCTTGCGCGGCGGGCGCGCAGGGGCTCGTGTCCCAGAGGAGCATTTCGGTCGACGCGGCACAGGAGGCGGCGACGGCGGCTCTCGCGCAGTGCCGCAAGGCCGGCCATCAGGTGAGCGTGACGGTGCTGGATCGTTTCGCCCGCACCCGGGTGATCTTGAACGACGACGGGGCCAACCCCCACAGCTTCGAGCACAGCTTGCGCAAGGCGTACACGGCGCTCACCTACCGGACGCCTTCGGGCGAGTACGGCAAGCGCGCCGTCGCCAACCCGACCGGGATCGGCGCCTTGCATCTGGACAGGATCACCACGGCGGCCGGCGGTCTTCCGATCCGCGCGGGCAAGGAAGTGGTCGGCTCGATCGGCGTGTCCGGCTCGCCCGGCGTCCCGGGCTCGCCCCCCGGATCGGGCGGGGATGCCGACACGGCGTGCGCGCAGGCCGGCATCGACCATGTCGGCTCGAAGCTGAAATGACGAGCGTCGCGACGGAACGAATCAGTTCTGCCGCTCGATGTTCTTCAGCTCGACGACGCGCTTCCAGCGCGCGATCTCGCGCTCGACGAGCGCGCGCATCTCCTCGGGGCTGGAGGGCGCCGGCACCCCGCTCAGGTCGGCGAGGCGCTGCCGCACCTCCGGCTCCTTGAGAATCGAGCGTATTTCGCCGTTCAGGCGCTCGATGATCGCGCGAGTTGTCGCCGCGGGGACCGCGAGGCCCAGCCACGAGCTCATTTCCACGCCGGGAAGCGTCTCGGAGATCGTCTGCAGCCCGGGCAGCGCCGGATGCCGCGCGGGCGAGGACAGCGCGAGCGCGCGCAGCTTTCCCGAGCGGATGTGCCCGAAGGAGGCCGTTCCCGTTTCGATGGTCGCATCGACGCGGCCCGCGAGCACGTCCACCAGGGCGTTCGCGCTGCCCTTGTAAGGCACGCCGAGGATCGCGATGCCCGCCTCGATGTTGATCCACTCGCCCAGCAGGTGCACCAGCGTTCCCGGGGTCATCGAATACGTGAGTTTCCCCGGCGCATCTCGCGCGCGCGCGATCAGGTCCGGGAACGACCGGATCTCCGAGTTCGGCGCGACCGAGATCACCAGCGGATAGGCGACCACCGTTCCCACCATGCCGAAGTCGCGCACCGGATCGTAGGGAAGCGCCCGGTTGAGAGCCGCGGTGGCCGGATGCGCCCCGGAGAGCAATACCAGGGTGTGGCCGTCCGGGGGCGATTTCGCGAGGGCGTCGTTCGCGAGGAGGCCCGCGCCGCCGGGCTTTTGCTCGACGATGACGGGCTGGCCGAAGCGCTCGGCGAGTTTCTGCGCGAGGAGCCGGCTGACCAGATCGTTCCCCGAGCCGGGCGGCGAGCCGACGAGGAAACGGATCGGCCGCGTGGGATATTGCTGCGCAGTCGCCTCGCCGGCGGCGAGCGCGGCGAGGGCCGCTAGAATCGCGGGGGCAAGTCGAAAGACTCCTGTCATTATCCGGGAGCAGGCTTTTGCGAAAGG
>VBCT01000230.1 GCA_005882235.1 Betaproteobacteria bacterium | reverse complement strand
GCCGCCCGGCTTGCACCAGCGGCATCACCGAGGGCGCAGTCGCAAACGTGACCTGGGTGTCGCCGGCAAGGACCGACTGCACCGAGAGCCCTCCACTCTTGTAAGGCACGTGCACCATCTCGATGCCCGCCAGGGCATCGAAGAGCGCCGTGGCGAGATGCGGCAGCGAGCCATTGCCGGAAGTGGCGAAGTTGAGCTTGCCCGGATTTTTTTTCGCTTCGGCGATGAGCTCGCGTATCGAGCTCACCGGCAGGGACGGATTGACCGCAACCACGAGCGGCGAGCTCGTCACCTCAGAGGATTCACGATCATGCCGCTTTGGCTGGCGATCATGACGGTGTAACCGTCGGGCGCGGCCCTGGCGACGAACTCGGCGGCGAGACTCGACCCCGCCCCGGGCTTATTGTCGACGATGATGCCCTGGCCGAGCGCCCGCGCCAGGGGATCGCCCATCGCGCGCGAAATGATGTCGGCCGCGCCGCCCGGGGCAAAGCCGACCACGAGGCGGATCGGCTTGCTTGGATAGGATTGTGCCGAGGCCGCGCAAGCGGCCAGCAGGACAATCAGCGTAAAAACAACTCTCATATGCGAATTCCTTTCAGGCAAGCCATCGCTTCCTGCGGCGGTAGTGCTTCACGTCCTTGAAGCTCCTGCGCGCGCCCGAGGAAATGCCGAGATAGAACTCCTTGACGTCCTCGTTCGCGGCGAGCTCGGCGGCGGCACCGTCCATGACCACGCGGCCGTTCTCGAGGATGTAGCCGTGATCGGCGTAGCGCAGCGCGACGTGGGTGTTTTGCTCGGCGAGGAGAAAACTCACCTCTTCCTTCTGATTGAGGCTGCTCACGATCTCGAAGATCTCCTCGACGATCTGCGGCGCGAGCCCCATCGAAGGCTCGTCGAGCAGGATCATGCTCGGACGGGCCATCAGCGCGCGCCCGAGGGCGGTCATCTGCTGCTCGCCCCCCGAGGTGTAGCCGGCGAGCGCGCGGCGCCGCTCCCTCAGTTGCGGAAAGTAGCCGTACACCCTTTCCAGGTCCTGCTTGAGCTGCGCCCGGCCCGCGGTGCGCGTGTAGGCGCCGGTGAGAAGGTTCTCCTCGACGGTGAGATGCGCGAAGCAGTGGCGCCCTTCCATGACCTGCACCACGCCGAGCCTCACCAGCTCGTCGGGGCTCAGGCGGTCCACACGGCGGCCGCGGAACTCGATCGTTCCCTTGGTGACCTCGCCGCGCTCGGCGCGGAGGAGGTTGGAGATCGCCTTGAGCGTGGTGGTCTTGCCGGCGCCGTTCGCGCCGAGCAGCGCGACGATTTTCCCTTCCTGCACCGAAAGCGAAACGCCCTTCAGCACGAGGATGACGTGATCGTAGATGACCTCGATGTTGCTGACGCCGAGGTAGGCCTGCTGCGATTCGGGCTTGGAGACGGCGGACATTGCCTACCCTGAGCTCTCCCGCGAGAGCGGGAGAGCTCATTGGAGATGCTCAACCCTCCTTCGAGCAGTCGCGCGGTGTGATGCCCTTCTCCTTGGCGTATTTCGCCGCGGACTCCTCGATCATGGGCCTCACGATCGACTGGTCGGAGGTGATCCAGTCGGTGATCGTGTTCCACTTCGCGCCGTCCCACTGCAGGAACTTCACCGACCCGCCCCCTTCATGATCCATGCAGGAGACCTTGAGAGCCTGCATAAATCCGGTCGCGCCGAGCTGCTTGAGCTTCTTGTCGTCGATGCTGAGGTTTTCGAGGCCCCAGCGAATCTGGTCGCCGGACATCGGCTTGCCCTTGCCGTATCTTTCCTGCGCCGTGCGGATCGCCTCGGTGGTGACGATGCCGAAAACGACGCCGCGGTTGTAGTAGATGCTGCCGACGCGGCTCTTGTCTTCCATCTCGCCCTTGCCCTTGGCGTAGACGAACTTCTCGATCTCCTTGACCACCGGGTAGTTGCTGCCGGAAACATTGAACGCCGCGGCGATATAGCCCTTGGCCGCGTCGCCCGCCGGGATCACGTCCTCTTCGGCTCCGCTCCACCATACGCCCACGATCTTGGTGCGCGGGAAGCCGATCTTGGCGGCGGCCTTGAGCGCGGTCGGGTTCATCACGCCCCAACCGCGCAGGATCACCCAGTCGGGCTTGATCTGCCGGACCTGCAGCCATTGCGCCTGCTGCTCGTTGCCCGGGTGCGCGACCGGAATGTGGCTCACTTCGAAGCCGTATCTCTTCGCCTGCGCATCGAGCACGGGGATCGTTTCCTTGCCGTAGGCCGAGTCGTGATAGATGTTCACGATCTTCTTGCCCTTCAGCTTGTCCATCCCGCCTTCCTTCATGCCGATGAATTTGATCTTGGCGGTGTTCTGGCTCCAGTAGTTGGTGATGAGGGGAAACACCCACGGAAACACGCGCCCGTCGGAGGCGTCGGTGCGCCCGTAGCCGATCGACACGATGGGAATGTGATCGGATGTCCCCTTGTCTATGAGCGAATAGGTGATGCCGGTGGAAAGCGGGTGCACGAGCGACGCGCCGGTAGGGCCCCGCTTCTTGGTGCGCTCGTAGCATTCGACGCCGCGCGCATTGTTGTACTCGGTCTCGCACTTCTCGTAGGTGAGCTTCACGCCGTTGATTCCGCCGTCGCGCGCGTTGATCATGTTCATGTAGTCGATGAATCCCCCGAAGATGCCGGAGCCGCCGGCCGCGTAGGGGCCGACCCAGTAGCCGTTCATCGGGACGAACTGCTCGTTCTGCGAATAGGCGGTGCCTGCGACGGCGAACGCCGCCACACCCAGCAACGCGGTTTGTCTGATTTTCCGCAGCATTGGAACCCTCCTTTGGATGGTGATCTCCCTGTTCTACAGGTTATCGGAATGAACAGCCGCGCCCACTATAGCCCAATTGTCGCAGATGGGAAAACCCGGCCGGTTTAGTGAGGGAAGGGCCAGAGCCGCAGCTTTTCCTTGGCGATTTGCCATAGGCGCGCGAGGCCCAGAGGCTCAACGACGAGGAAAAAGATGATGAGCGCGCCGAACAGGATCAGGGTCAGGTTGGACACCAGCCCCGCGGGAAGGGCGAAGCCGAAAGATCGCTCGATCGAGGCGGCCGAAAGATCCATGAAGATCGGCAGCAGCACGATGAAGGCGGCGCCGAGGAACGATCCCAGGATGCTGCCGACGCCGCCGATGATGATCATGAAGAGGATCCTGAAGGAAAGTTCGAGCTCGAATCCCGCCGGTTCGACCGTGCCCAGGTATGCAAACGCGTAGAGCGCGCCGGCCACGCCGCAGTAGAACGAACTGATGGCAAAGGCGAGGAGCTTCGTTTTCATGATCGGGATTCCGACGACCTCGGCCGCGACGTCCATGTCGCGCACCGCCATCCAGGCCCGGCCAATGGAGCTTCGCACCATGTTCTTGGCGGCAAGAGCCATAACGCTCACGATCGCGAGCACCAGCAGGTAGCGCTTCGCCGGGGTGTCGACTGCGTAACCGAAGGCGACGAGCTTTTGGGCGGTGATCACGCCGGAAGAGCTGTAATTGGAAAGCCAGCCGAACTTGGTCAGCGCCCACACGACGAAGAATTGTGCCGCGAGGGTCGCGACCGCGAGGTAGAAACCCTTGATGCGCAGGCTCGGGAGCCCGAACACGATCCCGATCAGCGCGGCGACGACACCCGCGAGGATGAAAGAAGCGAGCATGGGAATGCCCGGCACCCGAAGCTCGAAGTTGTAGGCGGCAAAGGCGCCCACCGCCATGAACGCCGCGGTACCGAGAGAAAGCTGCCCGGCGTAGCCGGTAAGGATGTTCAAGCCGAGGGCGGCGAGCGAGAAGATGAGGAACGGAATCAACACGCCGCTGAACCAGTAGTTGAAGTCGATTGCGCCGGCGATCGCGGGCGTCGCAGCGGCAAGCGGGACGCCGACGAAGACGACCACGAGGAAGATCGCCATGCCGATCCGGTCCTGGCGGATCGGGAAGAGCTGCTGGTCCGCGGCGTAGTTGGTCTTGAACTGTCCGGCTTCGCGGTAG
>VBCT01000229.1 GCA_005882235.1 Betaproteobacteria bacterium | reverse complement strand
TCCACACAGGCATGGTGAATTCGATCGCGAACACGGTCGCGAGAGGCAGCATCGCGATCGCGTATACCCAGGCGTACTGGCCGCCGAAGTGCAGCACGTTGCGCACCACGTGCAGGCCGAAGCGCCGCGTGCGCAGCGTCCCTATTCCGAAGCGCGGCAGGACGGCGAGCACCAGGACGAGGGAAACGAGGCTCCGGAGAAACAGGATCTCGAAGCTGCCCATGCTGCGAAGCAGCTCGCGCACCGAGACAGCCATGAGCGAGAACGAGAGCAGAGCCCCGACCATCCACAATGCGCCGCGCAGCGCGGCGGGCAGTCGGGTCATCAGCCGCGCGCCGGGAAGTCGCTGCGCTCGAGCAGGCGCGAGGCGCCGTAGCCGAGGACGAGACCCCAGAACGGCGCCCCGATGTTGAGGATCGGGATATCGGCGACGGTCACGAGAAAGGTCACCAGCGCGCCGAGCGCGAAGCGGTCCCTGAAGCTCACCGTGAACGCGGTCTGCAGCACGCGCAGCATCGCAAGGCCCGCGAGCGCCGCGATGAAGGCCTTGGGCGCGGCGAGCATAAGGCCGGTGAAGAAGGGCGCGAACAGGCCGAAGGCGAGCGCAAGCAGACCGACGAAGATCCCTGCGGTATAGTGACGGCGCCTGTCTCCGGAAGACGAGATGATCGCGTTCACGGGGCCGGTCAGGCAGGTCGAGACCGCGCCGACGAAGGCCGTGACGATCGAACCGGCGCCGCAGGCAGCGGCCACCGCGTCGACGGGCGGCGAGTGTCCGGCCGAGCGCAGCACCGTGATCCCCTGCCCGTTCTGCACGACGAGCACGGTGATCGCCAGCGGCACGACCAGCTCGACCATCGCGCGCCAGGAAAATGCCGGTGCGTAGAAATTCGGGTGCGCCAGCGCGACGGACTGCGGCGCAGCCTCGAATCTGCCGATCACGGCTATCGTGATCACGCCGACCGCGAGCGCGCCGATAAGGGGCGGAACCAGCCGCGCGAGCCGCTGCGAGGCGCCGATCGCCAAGAACGCAGCCACCATCGGCGCCGCGATCCAGAACTCGTCGCGAACGGCGAACACGAGATCGAGGCCGAAGCGCAGGAACACCCCCGCAACCATCCCCATCACGATCGGCATCGGCACCGCTTCCATCGCGCGGCGCACCCAGCCGGAGAGTCCGAGCGCGAGCATGAGGACTCCGGTCGCGATGAACGCCCCGATCACTTCCGCGTAGCTCAAGTGGACCAGCGCGGGCCCGACGAGCACCGCGCCGGGAATGGTCCAGAAGAAGACGAGCGGTTGCCGGTACAGCCAGCAGAAGGCGATGCTGATCAGCCCGTTCACGAAAAACGCGCCGAATATCCACGACGACAGGTCCGACGGCGCAAGCCCCCCGCGCGTGCCCACTGCGAGGATGATCGCCACCGGACCCGAGGCCGCGAAGATGAACGCGACCAGGCCGTTTACGAAGTAGACGCCGCCGAAATCGGCCAGAACCCGGCGCAAGGCTGCAGGAGTCAAGATCGGTCTTTTAGATCTTGCGGGCGAGCTCCGCGGCCTTGCCGACGTAGCTGGCGGGCGTGAGTTTGAGCAGCCGCGCCTTCTCCGCCTCAGGAAGCGCGAGGCCGCGGATGAACGCGCGCATCGCCTCTCCGTCAACGCGCTTGCCGCGCGTGAGCGCCTTGAGCTGCTCGTAGGGATCGGGAAGGCCGTAGCGGCGCATCACCGTCTGCACCGCCTCGCCCAGCACTTCCCAGTTGGCCTCCAGGTCCTCGAGCATTCGCGCGGGATCCGCCTCGAGCTTGCCCAGGCCCTTCAGGCAGGACTCGTAGGCGAGCAGGCTGTGGCCGAGCGCGACGCCGATGTTCCGCAGCACCGTCGAATCCGACAGGTCGCGCTGCCAGCGCGACACGGGCAGCTTCTCGGAAAGATGCCGCAGCAGCGCGTTTGCGATTCCGAGATTGCCTTCTGAATTCTCGAAATCGATGGGATTGACCTTGTGCGGCATGGTCGAGGAGCCCACCTCGCCCGCTTGGGTCTTCTGCTTGAAATAACCCAGGGAGACGTACCCCCACAGATCGCGATCGAGATCGAGGAGCACGGTGTTGGCGCGCGCGACCGCGTCGAACTGCTCGGCGAGGCTGTCGTGCGGCTCGATCTGGATGGTGTACGGATTGAATTCGAGGCCGAGCGACTCGACGAACGCCCTCGCGAAGCTCTCCCAGTCGAAGCCCGGGTACGCGGCGACATGGGCGTTGTAGTTGCCTACCGCGCCGTTCATCTTCCCGGTGAGGGACACCGAGGCGATCGAGCGCCGCGCGCGCCGCAGCCGCTGCACCACGTTCGCAAGCTCCTTGCCGAGCGTCGTCGGCGAGGCCGGCTGGCCGTGGGTGCGCGCGAGCATCGCCGCATCCGCGAGCCGCACGGCAAGCGCGGCGAGCGCCGCGATGACGCGATCGAGCGCCGGCAGCAGCACCCGGTCTCGCCCTTCCTTCAGCATCAGTCCATACGCGAGATTGTTGATGTCCTCGGAAGTGCAGGCGAAATGCACGAACCCGGCGACGCGCGCGCCTTCCGGATTGCCCGCCAGGCGCTTTGTCAGCCAGTATTCGATCGCCTTGACGTCGTGCCGGGTCTCGGCCTCGACGGCCTTGACCTGCGCGGCGTCCTCCTCGGAGAAGGTCTCGATGATCCGTTCGAGCTCGGAGCGGGTTGTTCTCGAGAAAGGCTTGATCTCCCCGATCGCGGGCTCGGCAGCGAGCGCCAGGAGCCAGCGGATCTCGACTGCGATGCGGTAGCGGAAGAGCGCGGCTTCGCTGAAGCAGGCCCGCAGCGGCTCGAGTTGCTTGTGATAGCGTCCGTCCAGAGGCGATAATGCGTTGAGCGGTGACAGCGGCGGATGCGGCGGCATCAACGGAGCCCGTATGGCGAACAGCACCGATTTTATCATGCGGGTGAAGCCCGCCCAATTCGAGCGCCTGCTCGCCGAAGTCCGCGCGTGCAGGATCTGCGAAGCCCATCTTCCCAACCCGCCGAGGCCGGTGCTGCGCGCTTCGCCCACTGCGCGCGTCCTCGTCGTGGGGCAGGCGCCCGGCCGGCGCGTGCACGAGAGCGGCATTCCCTGGAACGACCCTTCGGGCGATCTGCTGCGCGAATGGCTGCGCATCGAGCGCGAGGATTTCTACGACGAGAGCCGCATCGCCATCGTTCCGGCGGGCCTGTGCTACCCGGGGACGGGTGAATCGGGCGACCTTCCGCCGCGGCCCGAATGCGCGCCGCAATGGCATCCGAAACTGCGCGCGCACCTGCCCGCCATCCGGCTCACGCTGCTCATCGGCAGCTACGCCCAGGCCTACTATCTCGGCTCGCGCAGGAAAAAAACCCTCGCCGAAACCGTGCGCGCCCGCGACGAATACCTGCCCGAGTTTTTCCCGTTGCCTCACCCGAGCCCGCGCAACCGGCTCTGGATGAAGCAGAACGCCTGGTTCGAGCGCGAAGTGCTGCCGCAGTTGCGGCGAAGGTTCAA
>VBCT01000228.1 GCA_005882235.1 Betaproteobacteria bacterium | reverse complement strand
CGAGCCGATTCCGTCGAGGATCTCTACGCCGGTCCTTTCCTTCCAGCTCTTCGCGATCTGCGGCGGCAGCGCTTCCCCGGCCGAGACGCACAAGCGCAGTGCCAAGTTCTCCCTTTTCGGGAAATCGGGGCTCGCAAGCATCGCCGCGTAGAGCGTCGGCACTCCATAGAAGATCGTCGGCTTCTTTTCCGTGAGCCGCTTGAACACCGACGCCGGCGTCGGACGCTCGGCCATCAGAATCGCGGTGGCGCCGACGGCAAGCGTAAAGGAGAGCGAGTTGCCGAGGCCGTACGCGAAAAAGAGTTTTGCCGCGGAGAAGATGACGTCGCTTTCCTTGTGTCCCAGCACGGCCTTCGCGTAGAGCTCGGCGGTGAGGATCATGCTGGAATGGACGTGGATCGTGCCCTTCGGCATGCCGGTCGAACCCGACGAGTAGAGCCAGAAGCAAGCGTCGTCGGAAGTCGTCGGCGCGGGCGCAAGCCCGGCCTTCCCCCTGGCCAGCACGTCCTTGAACGCGGCGTGGCCGTGAGCGCTGCTTCCGGAGACGATGACGTGTCTCAGGAACGGGAGCTTGCCGATCGCCAGCGCGAACTGCGGCAGCAGCTGCTCCGACACGATGAGCGCCTTCGCACGGCTGTCGGAGAGCATGTACTCGTAGTCTTTCGGGGTGAGCGAGGTATTGACCGCGACCGGGATGATTCCCGCCTTGATCGCGCCGAGAAACGCCGTGGGAAAGTCGATCGTGTCGGTCAGGGCAATCAGTATCCGGTGCTCCATCTCCAGGCCCATCGCCTGCAGCCCCGAGCCGAAGCGGTCGACACGCTCGGCGAGCTGTGCGAACGTATATTGGCCAGCGTCGTCGATGTAGGCGAGCCTGGCCGCGCCGCCCGAGGCGAGATTGCGCTCGATCAGATCGTTCGCAGCGTTGTAGTCGCGCGGAATTCTGACGACAGGCGGGCTGACCGAATGATCGGCGGTGCTGCGCGAGGGCACACGTTCCTCCCGATGGATTTGAGCCCGCTTCCCTGGAGGGGAAGCTTTGCGCGGCCATTTTATGCTCAGCACGGGCGCCGCGCACGCGGCAGACGTTTGGGAGCAGAATGTCGGTCCCGAGGGACCGTTCAAGGAGGCCGGCCATGGAACCAAGAGATCGAGTGAAGGAGGAGCTGGAAAGGTTGGAGCTGGTTGCTGGAAATGGGCTTCTTGACCGCCGCACGTTTCTTCGCAGCGGCGCCGCATTCGCCGCGGCGGTGACGGGCTACACGGTCGCCCGATCCGCGGGGGCGGCGCCGCTCAAGGACGACCCGTGGAGCCTCGTTCCGGGCGCGATCTCTCCGTCCTACGAGCAGCGGTCACGGTTCGAGGGAAAGGTCGTGCGCACGCTCTCCAATCCGAACGGCGAGACCCGCACCTCGCACGCGCGCACTCCGCATCACCTGATCAACGGTACCTTCACGCCGAACGGCCTGCATTTCACGATCGTGCACTCCGGCACACCGGACATCGACCCTGACAAGCACCGCCTGGTGATCCACGGCCTGGTGAAGCGGCCCCTCGCCTTCACGCTCGACGCGCTTGCGCGCTATCCGATGGTGTCGCGCATGACCTTCGTCGAATGCGGGGGCAACAGCGCGCCGATGTTCTCCAAGGAACCCATCCAGGCAAGCGTGCAGGCGCTGCACGGTCTCGCGTCTTGCGCCGAATGGACCGGTGTTCCGCTTTCCACTTTGCTGGAGGAGACTGGAATCGACCCCAAGGCGAAGTGGCTCGTCGCCGAAGGCGCCGACTCGCTCGCCCTGAGCCGCAGCGTCCCGTTGACCAAGGCCCTGGACGACGCCATGATCGCGCTCTACCAGAACGGCGAGCGGCTTATGCCCGGCAACGGCTACCCGATGCGGCTGCTCCTTCCCGGGTGGGAAGGCAACATGAACGTCAAATTCCTGCGTCGGCTGAAGCTGGTCGAAGCTCCGGCCATGAGCTATTACGAGACCCGGACCTATTCACAGATCCTGCCGGGCGGAAAGGCGTACAGGTTCTACTTCTTGCAGGAGGTGAAGTCCTTCATCACCCACCCTTCGCCGGGGCTGGCGCTGAAGGGGCCCGGATACTACGAGATCTCCGGCATCGCCTATTCGGGCAACGGCCGGATTTCCAAGGTGATGGTTTCGGCCGACGCCGGCCAGAGCTGGGCGCAAGCGGCGCTGCAAGCGCCGGTGCTCGCCAAGGCTTTCACCCGGTTCCGCATGCCCTGGCGGTGGGACGGCGGGCCGGCGGTCCTGCAAAGCCGCGCATGGGACGAGGCCGGCAACATGCAGCCGACCCGCGCCCAGTTCGTGGCCCAGCGCGGCGAGACCCAGAAGGTCCCGAACGTGCTGGGATTCCCGAACCAGCACTACAACAGCCTCACCAGCTGGGCGATCGACGGCAAAGGGGAGGTGAAACATGTCTACGCATGAGCTTCCGGCCATCGTTCTCGCGCTCGGTCTCGGTTCGGGCGCTGCCTTCTCCGCAGGGCCGAATCTCGGGACGCCGCTCGAGCCGGCCGAGATCGCCGCCTGGGACATCAGTATCCAGCCCGACGGGACGGGCCTGCCGCCGGGCGGCGGCACGCCCGCCCAAGGCGCACGCATCTTCGCGCAGAAGTGCGCCCTGTGTCACGGGGAGAACGGCAAGGGCGGTGCCTTTGCCGCGCTGGTCGGCGGGGCTCCGATCAGCAGCGGCATCGATACGCCGAAGACGATCGCCAACTTCTGGGGCTATTCCACGACCGTCTTCGATTTCATCCGGCGGGCGATGCCCTGGCAGCAACCCCGCTCGCTCACCGACAACGAAGTCTATGCGCTCACCGCCTTTATCCTCGCGCAGAACAAGCTGATCGGCGAGAACGACTCGATGAACGCCGAAACGCTCCCCAAGGTGCGCATGCCCAACCGCGACGGATTCATCATCCGTTTTCCGGACAAGATATAGCGGGCGTCGATCAATAGCCGATCGCGGCGCTGTCGCTCCTCGGATCGGAGCCGCCCGCGCGCACACCCGACACCGGATCGATGGTGATGCCGTGCGCATGGCCCGCAAGCTCGCAGAAATCCGGCCAGCGATTTGCCGTGTGTCCCCGCCGCTCGAGTTCCTTGACGGTCGCCCCGGGAAAACGGCCTTCGATGTTG
>VBCT01000227.1 GCA_005882235.1 Betaproteobacteria bacterium | reverse complement strand
GGCACGGAGATCCTCTCGCGCATCGACAACCTCCTGCACCTGGTCGAGGCGAAGCAGCAGCTCGTCGTCAACAAGCAGGCGCTCGACCAGACCGCCACCCGCGACCCGGTCACCGGCGCGTTCACGCCGCACTACCTCGTCACCGAAGGCGGCAAGCATTACTCCCACGCGAGGCGGCACGGCGGGCCCCTTGCCGTCCTGACCTTCCGGATGGACAGCTACGGCGAAATCGCCGGGAAAGTCGGAAAAACCGTGGCAGACCAGCTGCTGGCGAAGGTCGCCAAGCTCGTGATGGGCACGCTGCGCGCAGAGGATTCCATGGGGCGCACCGCCGAGGCGACCTTCACGGTGATCTTCCCCGGCACCTCCTCACAGCAGGCGCTCAATTTCGCGCGCCGCATGCACGAGCAGCTGGAGAAGGCGCAGGTCACCTACCGCGACCAGGTGCTCAAGATTCGCACGAGCCTCGGTCTTGCGGCGCTCGACGTGGATACCGTCTCCTCGATCGAGGAACTGATGAAGGCGGCGCAGCAGCGCCTGCAGGACGCGGCGAGCCGCAAGGTCCAGCGCACATCCGACCAGGACGAAGCGAGTCCGCTGAAGCCCGCGACCCTGCCGAGCGACATCGACCGGGCCGTGCAGATCATCGAGCACGCCGATGCGCAGCAGCTGGGCGACGGGGCGAGCGAAATGCTGCGGCGGATGCTGCCTTTCCTTCTGGCCGTTTGCCGGCGACTCAATGTCGAGCTTCCGCTCGACAAGATCACCCAGGCGCTCAGGAACCGGCCGAAGTAGGGGTGGCAGGGGCCGAGCCGCAACCGATGACGACTTACCGCGAATTCCACCGGCGCTCCATCGAGGACAAGGAAGGTTTCTGGGCGGAGCAGGCGAGGCTCGTGCACTGGGAGAAGCCGCCCGGGAAAGTGCTCGACTACGGCCGGCCGCCCTTCGCACGATGGTTCGTCGGCGGAGAAACCAACCTCTGCTACAACGCGCTCGACCGGCACCTCGGCGCGCGCGGGAACCAGAAGGCGCTCGTCTATATCTCCACGGAGACCGGCGAGGAGAGGAGCTTGAGCTACCGCGAGCTCCACCTCGAAGTGCAGCGCGCTGCGGCGATGATGCGCTCCCTCGGAGTCGGCAAAGGCGACCGGGTCGTCGTCTACATGCCCATGATCCCGGAGGCGGCGTTCGTCATTCTCGCCTGCGCGAGGATAGGCGCGATCCATTCGGTCGTATTCGGCGGATTCGCGGCCGCGAGCCTCGCCGCGCGCATCGACGACGCGCGACCGAAGCTCATGGTCACCGCCGACGGCGGCAGCCGCATGGGAAAGGTGGTGTTGTACAAGGCACTCGTCGACGAGGCACTGGCCCTCGCGAAGCATCCGCCGTCGAAGATCGTGCTGTACAACCGCGGTTTCGATCGGGCGGTGCGCATGACGCCGGGCCGGGACCTCGACTACGCCGAGCTGCGTGCGAAGCATCTCGACGCGGTGGTCCCCTGCACCTGGCTCGAATCGAACGAGCCGTCCTACATCCTGTATACGTCCGGCACGACCGGCAGGCCCAAAGGCGTGCAGCGCGACGTCGGTGGATACGCCGTCGCGCTCGCGGCATCGATGAAGCACATCTACTGCGGCGGCGCGGGGGAGACGATGTTCACCACCTCGGACATCGGCTGGGTGGTGGGGCATTCCTACATCATCTACGCACCGTTGATCGCGGGAATGACCACCGTCCTCTACGAGGGCGTTCCGGTGCGGCCCGACGCCGGGATCTGGTGGAAGATCGTGCAGGACCACAGTGTGAACGTGATGTTCTCCGCGCCGACCGCGATCCGCGTGCTGAAGAAGCACGATCCGGCCTTCCTGCGCAAGTACGACCTCGGCTCGCTCAAGCACCTTTTCCTCGCGGGCGAGCCGCTCGACGAGCCGACGCACGCATGGATCGCGGACGCGCTGGGCAAGCCCGTGATCGACCACTACTGGCAGACCGAGACGGGCTGGCCGATACTCACCTCGGTTCCCGGCGTGGAAAAGACGCCGATCAAGCTCGGCAGCCCGAGCTTTCCCGCCTACGGCTACGACCTGAAGCTCCTGCGCGAGGCCGATGCCGCCGAGGCCGCGGCGGGCGAGAAAGCCGTGGTCGCGATCGCGCCGCCCCTGCCTCCGGGATGCATGTCCACCGTCTGGGGCGACGACGAGCGTTTCGTGAAGACCTATTTCGGCACGTTCCGGAACAAGCAGGTGTACTCGACCTTCGACTGGGGCATCCGGGACGCCGACGGCTATTACTTCATCCTCGGGCGTACCGACGACGTGATCAACGTCGCCGGGCACCGCCTGGGCACGCGCGAGATCGAAGAAGCGGTCAGCATGCACTCGAACATCGCGGAATGCGCCGTCGTGGGCGTGGCCGATTCCCTGAAGGGCCAGATGCCGCTCGCGTTTGCCGTCGCGAAGGATACGACGCGGCTGAATTCGGCCGAGGGCCGCAAGGCATTGGAAAGGGAAGTCATGGAAACCGTCGACAAGCAACTGGGCGCGATCGCGCGGCCAAAGTCGGTACACTTCGTGTCCCTGCTGCCGAAGACGCGCTCCGGCAAAACGCTGCGGCGCTCGATCCAGGCATTGGCAGAGGGGCGTGATCCGGGAGACCTCACCACGATCGAGGACCCCGCGGCGCTGGAGCAGATTCGCAGCGCATTGAAAACGAGCACGGAGCCCTAGAACGTGAAGCTTTACAACCGTAGCTAAACAAAGGAGGAGTACCATGTCGCAGACAGTTCTGAAGTCCCTGCTGGCCATGTTGTTCGCGCTGTGCGCTTCGAGCGCACTGGCGCAGATGCCGAATCCCTACGGCGCGCCGATCGGTCTCGAAAGCGCCAAGAAAGCCGTTGCCGCGGCCGAAGCCGAAGCGCGCAAGAACAACTGGAAAATGGCGTTCGCCGTGACCGACATCTCCGGCGATCTGGTCTATCTCGAGAAAATGGACGCCACCCAGACCGGAAGCGTCGCGGTGGCGATCGGCAAGGCGCGCTCGGCGGCGCTGTTCAAGCGGCCGACCAAGGTGTTCCAGGATGCGGTGGCGGG
>VBCT01000226.1 GCA_005882235.1 Betaproteobacteria bacterium | reverse complement strand
TTTTCCGTGCGCGGCACGGCCTCCCCGCGGATCGGCGCGCGAGTCGCACGCCAGGTGCTCGATCTGGCCGCCGCTGCGGGCGTCGCCGGGGAGCCGGCGCCGCCCGCTCGCATGCGGGACCTGCTCGCCGCAGGCGATCCGGCGATGAAGCGGGTGCGCAAGCTGGCGGCGGAGGCGCACGCGGACCGCGCAGGGTTCGCCGCGGCCCTGCTCGATGAGCGCGAGATTCGCTACCTGCCGCCCATCCCCGACGCCGACAAGTTCCTGTGCGCCGGGAAGAACTACCGCACGCATCTCGATGAATTGAAGAAGAACGAACTGCTGACCGAAACGCCGCAGGAGCCGACCGGTTTCATCAAGCTCAACTCTGCCTTGAGCGGCCACAACGCGCGAGTCGCGCGGCCCGAGGGCATCGTCAGTCTCGACTACGAGCCTGAGCTGGTGTTCGTCATCGGCAGACGCGCTCTGGGCGCCAAGAAGAAGGACGCTTTCGACCACGTCGCGGGGGTCACGATCCTGAACGATCTCACTTGCCGCGATCTGCAGAAGCGCGAGGTCGCCTCGGGCTCGCGCTTCTGGACCGGCAAGAACATCCCGGGCTTCGGACCCCTGGGGCCCGAGATCGTGACGATGGACGAGATCCGCGACCCCTACGATCTATGGCTCACCTGCTCGGTGAACGGCGAGGAGCGCATGCGGGTCAACACGCGCGACCAGATCTGGAAGCTTCCCGACCTGCTCGAGCATTTCTCGCGCTACATCCCGATCGAGCCGGGCGACATGTTCTCGACCGGCGCCCCCGGCGGAGTCGCCGTGGGCAAGCCGAACGCGGCGGAATTGTTCCTGAAGCCCGGCGACGTGGTCGAATGCTCGATCGAGGGCGTCGCGACGCTGCGCACCCACATCGTTTCGCCCGGATTGGCCGAGCGCCGCGGACATGCGACATAATTCACGTCGGAGGAAACCATGAAGGGAATCGTGATATCGGTACGCGGGTTCGGGCTGGCCGCACTCATCGCATCGGCCCCGGCGGCGGCGCAGGTAATCCTCAACGCGAGCTCCTGGGTTTCGCCCGGGCACCCGCTCACGGCGACCATGCTCGCGCCGTTCTGCGCGGACATCGAGAAGGCGACCGCGGCCCGCGTGAAATGCAACATCCTGCCGAAGGCGCCCGTCGGGGCGGTGCAGACTTTCGATGGCGTGAAGGACGGCCTGATGGACCTCTCCTTTGTCACGCACGGCTACACGCCAGGCCGCTTCGCTCTCACCGACGCACCCGAATTCCCGTTCATGGGCGACACCGCGGAGGTCACCGCGGTCGCCTACCAGCGCATCTACGAGCGCATGCTCGCCGGGGCGAACGAGCACAGGGACGTCGTCCTGCTCTCGGTGTTCACGCATGGCCCGGGACAGATGTACAACACCAAGCGCGCGATCAGCGCGCTCAAGGACCTCGACGGGCTGAAGATCCGCGTCGGCGGCGGCCTGGTGAACGAGATCACCAAGAACCTGGGCGCCGTGCCGATGCTCAAGCCCGCTCCTGAGAGCTACGAGCTGCTCTCCACGGGTGTTGCCGACGGCCTGTTCTTCCCGAAGGAATCGCCGCTCTCGTTCAAGCTCGTTCCGCTCATCAGGCACGTCACCTACGTTCCGGGCGGCCTTTACAACGTGAGCTTCGCGTGGATCGCGAATCAGGCGAAGTGGAATCAGATCCCGGAAGCCGACCGCAAGGCGATCCAGCCGCTCCTGGGCGAGGCGCTCGCGCGACGCTCCGGCCGGGCGTGGGACGCGGCCGACGCGAAAGGCGAGGCGGCGGTGCGCGAGGCCAAGATTCCGATCGTCATAGCGAGCGCCCAGTTCCGCGCCGAGATCAAGGCCAAGACCGATCCGCTCGAGCGCGAATGGATCGAGAAGAAGGCGAGGCCCAAGGGCGTCGACGGGGAGGCGGTGCTGAAAGCGCTGCGCGCCGAGATCGCGACGCTGCAGAAGAAATAGCCGCCGTGCAATCGCGGCGCCGCGAGCTCGCGTGAAATCCCGCCAGCCGCTCGACTGGCTCGACCGCGCGCTCGTGCCTGCGCTCGGCCATGTCGCTGCGGCGCTGATCCTCTGCCTGATGCTGCTCACGTGCGTCGACGTCGTCGGGCGCTATTTCCTCAACAAGCCGGTCACGGGCGGCTTCGAGCTCACCGAGGTGCTGCTCGCGGCGCTGATCTTCGCGGGCCTGCCGCTCGTCACCTTGCGCGGCGACCACATCACCGTCGACCTGTTCGATCCGGTGACGCCGGACTGGCTGTTCCGCATCCAGCACGCGCTCGCATCGCTGATCGGCGCGGCCTGCACCGGCTGCCTTTCCTGGCGCCTGTGGCTGCGCGCCGGGGACCTCCAGCGCGCGGGCGAGACCACTTCGCAGCTGCAGTTCAGGCTCGCCTGGCTCACCTACGCCATGGCCATCCTAATGGCGCTTACGGCTGCGGCTCTCCTCGTCACCCTGTTCCGCCGGCCGCATCGCCACATTCCGGGCGAGTCCGAGGGGCCGCTCGCATGACCGAGGGGCTGCTCGGGCTCGCCGCCTTTTTGCTGCTCGCTTTTATGCGCGTCCCGATGGCCTTCGCCATGGGGATCGTGGGTTTCTTCGGTTTCGCCTGGAAAGTCAATTTCGGCGCGGCGGCGTCGATGATCGCGCAGACCACCTACGAGACCGGCCTCGCGTATACGCTGTCGGTGATCCCGCTCTTCATCCTCATGGGCAATTTCGTGGTGCGCGCGCGCATGTCCGAGGAGCTCTACCACGCCGCCTACACCTTCCTCGGCCACAAGCGCGGCGGGCTCGCCATGTCCACCATCGTCGCGTGCGCGGGCTTCGGGGCGATCTGCGGGTCCTCGATCGCCACCGCCGCGACCTTCGCCAAGGTGGCCTACCCGTCGATGCGCAAGTTCGGCTACAAGGACACGCTCGCCTCCGGTTCGATCGCCGCGGGCGGCACGCTCGGAATCCTGATCCCGCCTTCGGTGATCATGGTGATCTACGGCATCATGACGGAGACCAATATCGGCAAGCTCTTCGCGGCGGGGATTTTCCCCGGCATCGTGGCGACAGTGCTCCTCTGCCTTGCCGTCGCCTGGATGACCCGGCGCGATCCGCAGGCCGGCCCGCCGGGCGAGCGCAGCTCCTGGGCGGTGCGGCTCGAGGCGGTCAGGCACGTATGGCCGGTGGTTT
>VBCT01000225.1 GCA_005882235.1 Betaproteobacteria bacterium | reverse complement strand
GGGAGAGCGCGGTAGATTGTCGCAGATGCGCGATGTTGAGATCGCGCAGCAGCCCGGAGAGACGGGACTCGATCTCCTCCTCGAGAAGTTCCTGCAATTCCAGCACCGCACGGATATTCTCCTCGACGGTCAGCTTGCGGAACACGGAGGCTTCTTGGGGCAGGTACGACAATCCCATGCGGGCGCGGCGATGCATCGCAAAATGGCTGATTTCCCTGCCGTCGAGATGGATCGCTCCGTCATCCACGGCGACCAACCCCACGATCATGTAAAAGCAAGTCGTTTTCCCGGCGCCGTTCGGACCCAGTAGCCCTACGACCTCGCCGCTCGTCACCTCGAGCGACACGTCCTTCACCACGACTCGCGAGCCGTAGTGTTTTTTGAGTCCTTGGACCTGCAGCTGGCTCATCGAGTTCGCCCCGTTCGGGCTACGAGGAGACTAGTCTTGCCGGCTCGCGCCGGAAACGGGCGGAGCCTCGGGCCCCGCCGGCTTTTTCGGCATGATGGTTGCGCGCACGCGTCCTTCGCGATCCATCCCGGACGTCTCGCCGGTTGATTTCACGGTAAAACGCTCCGTCCGGGCGTCGTAGGAGATGAAATCCCCGCGAATATCGTCCCCGCTGTCGCGGCGCAGCCGGGCGGCATCGAAGAACTCGACGCGCTCGAGCTTGTTATCGTATTCGATCCTGAACGCTTCTCCGTCAATGTATTCGCCGTAACCATCCCGCTTGTGGCGGAACGTCGCCGGCTTGCCGCTCGCGACGCCGTGGTAGAAGCCGTCGCCGTCCTGCCGCACGACGATTCGGTCCGCGCGGATGACGAGCGAGCCCTGGACCAGCACGACTTTTCCATCGAAAGTGGAAACTTTCTTGGCGTCGTCCGAAATCATGCTGTCGGATTCGATATTGATCGGTTTGTCGCGATCGGCTCTCTCGGCAAGCGCCGACTCCGATGTCAATGCCCACATTGCCGCAAGACCCAGGGCCGCGGCTGCGCGCGCCCTATTTCCTGGATGGCACATCAAAGATGCCTTTGACTTGCGATTGCAGCATGAACTGTTGATTGTTCTTGTTCACGACCATTCCGACCCCTGTCAAGACCGAGCGCCCCTCGGAAATCGTGACCGTGTGATCCGTGCGCGCGATCCCCTGTTCGGCGAGTACGTGCAGGAATTCCGTGCGAGCGCGAAACTCGGGTCGCTCCGGCGTTGCCTCGCGCAAGAAGAGCACATTGCCGTACAAGAAGGCCTCCTCGCCTTGGCGATTGATGGTGCCGCGATTGGCGGTCGCGATGAAGTTGCCGCCGTCAGCGGCAATTTCAACGAAGCGCGGATAAAGCGCTTCGCCCGAACCGTCGTCGGCATAATGCATCATCTTTGGCGCAGAGAATGTGTACCGGAGCTTGCCCGAACCGTCGAGTCTCTGAACGGTGAAGTTTTCGACGATGGAATCGGGATCGTGCCCGGAGGGCTTTGCATCCCCGCCGAAGCCCTCCAGCACGGCGTATTGCAGCCAAAGGGTCAGCAACCCGAGAAACGCCATCAGAACGAGCGGGAGCAGAGGGGTAACGCGCGGTTTCATGCAAGCTGGCGGGCGATGAGCCGCTCTAGAGTGTCTTGGGCGCGCATGATCAGCTCGCAGACCTCGCGGGCTGCCCCTCTGCCGCCGGGAGCCCGGGTAACGTGGTGGACGCGCTCTCGCACGAGCTCCGGCGCTTCTGGCACGCTCGCGGCAAAACCGCAACGCGCGAGCACCGGCAGATCCACCCAATCATCGCCCATGTATCCGGAGGCGGCAGCCGAGGTGCGCAAGCGGCCGATCAAGCTGTCGAAAGCAGCACTCTTGTTAACGGCACCTTGTTCGACGAGCGTGATGCCAAGCTCTGCGGCGCGCATCTCGACGGCGCGCGAGCGACGTGCCGAAAGAATGGCGACCTCGACCCCGCTCTCCTTCAGCATCTTGAGCCCATGGCCGTCCTGAGCGTTGAATGCCTTCAACTCGGCTCCGGTCTCGCTGAAGTACAGGGTCCCGTCGGTGAGCACCCCGTCGACGTCGAAGATCATCAGGCGCAGCCGCCGCATTCGCTCCACAATGTCGTCGCGCATCAAATGACCTTCGCGCGAAACAGATCGTGCATGTTGAGAGCGCCAACGAGCTCTCCCGTTTCCGTCGCGACGAGCAGTTGATTGATCTTGTGACGCTCCATCAGCTCGAGCGCTTCGGCGGCAAGCTTGTGCGGGGCGATCGTGTGCGGATTGCGTTTCATGACATCGGTAACCTTGAGCGCGCGGACGTCGGGTTTGCGCTCCAGCGTCCTACGCAGGTCGCCGTCGGTGAATATCCCGACGACCCTTTTTCCGGGGCCGAGAATCGCGGTCATGCCCATGCTTTTCCTGGATATCTCGGCCAGCAAGTCGGAAAACGAATCAGTGTCGGATACGGCCGGAACGTCGTTCCCGGTGCGCATGACGTCGGAGACATGGATGAGAAGCTTCCTGCCGAGCGCGCCCCCGGGGTGCGCGCGAGCGAAATCCTGCTCATTGAAACCGCGAGCGTCGAGCAAAGCGACCGCGAGAGCGTCGCCGAGCGCGAGCGCCGCGGTGGTGCTCGCCGTCGGCGCAAGATTCATCGGGCAGGCTTCCTGCGCGACGCCCGCGTCAAGGTGCACATCGGCTTCGCGGGCAAGCGCCGAGTCCGGATTGCCGGTCAGCGCGATCAGCTTCGCGCCCTGGCGTTTTATCCGGGGGATGATCGTCAGCAGCTCGTCCGACTGGCCGGAATTCGAGAGCGCCAGCACCACGTCATCGCGCGTGATCATGCCGAGATCGCCGTGTCCCGCCTCGGCGGCGTGAACGAAAAAAGCGGGTGTCCCCGTGCTGGCCAGCGTGGATGCGATCTTGCGGGCGATGTGCCCCGATTTACCGACGCCGCTTACGACGACGCGTCCGCGGCATGCGAGGATCAGTCCGAGTGCGTCCAGAAAACGCTCGTCGAGCCGCGACATCAAACCGCTCACCGCATCGGCCTCGATCGCGAGCACTTTGCGCGCGAGCTCGAGCGCGGAAGTCGAATTTGCTT
>VBCT01000224.1 GCA_005882235.1 Betaproteobacteria bacterium | reverse complement strand
CAAGTTCTGCCAGAACTGGGACATTTCCAAGTCGCGCGACGTTGACACGCTGGCCGATGCGGCAAGCCCGGAGCAGCTCGCTCGCGCCGCGCTCGACTACGGGTGCCGGAGCGTCGCCTTTACCTACAATGATCCGGTGATATTCGCGGAGTATGCGATGGACGTCGCCGATGCCTGCCGCGAGGTCGGCGTCAAGGCGGTGGCCGTGACCGCCGGCTACATGCACGACGAACCGCGGCGCGAGTTCTACGCCAAGATGGACGCGGCCAACGTCGACTTGAAGGCTTTCACCGAGGAATTCTACTTCCGGACCTGCAGCGCGCATTTGAAGGACGTGCTCGACACGCTCGTCTACCTCGAGCACGAAACCGAAGTCTGGTTCGAGATCACCACGCTACTCATTCCCGGGAGGAACGACGGCGATGAGGAGATCGACGCCGAGTGCCGCTGGATCGCCAAAGAGCTCGGACCCGGGGTGCCGCTGCACTTCACCGCCTTCCATCCCGACTACAAGATGACCGACATTCCTCCTACTCCGGCCGCGACGCTCACGCGCGCGCGCAAGATCGCGCTTGGGCACGGCCTTCGCTACGTGTATACAGGCAACGTGCACGACCCCGAGGGCGGATCGACTTACTGCCCGGGCTGCGGCAGCGCGGTGATCGCTCGCGACTGGTACAGCATCCTCGACTATCGAGTCACCGGGGATGGCAAGTGCAAGCAGTGCGGTGCGGAAATTCCGGGCCGCTTCGAGGAATTCAAGAAATCCTTTGGGCCGAGGCGGATACCGGTGAGACTGGGACTTGCCTGAGGCCGCTTGCGGATCCGGTCAGGCGCAGCAGCTCCCCGAAGACCCTTTCCGGGCCGATTTTCTCCAGGCAGGGGTTGTCTCCCGAGCTGTAGCGGCAGGTTTTTTCCCGGCAGGGAGAACAGTGGAGATCGGATTTCAGGTGCACCTGCGAGGCGCCCGATGCGCCGATGAGCCCGGAGTCGGTCGACCCATAGAGGGTGATCGAAGGCACGTCGAGCGCCGCCGCCAGGTGGCTCAAGCCGGTGTCCATGCAGACGCAGGCCTTGGCTCTCTCGATCACGTAGCCGATCTCCGAGAGGCTGAGCCTGGGCAGGACCTGGACCTGAGGGGCGATCGCGAGGCGCTTTGCTCTCGCTTCCTCCTTGGTGTTTCCCCAGGGGAGAAGGACGCGAAATCCCGCCTGAACCGATTTTCCGATGAGAGCGATCCAATGCCTTTCAGGCCAGAGCTTCGTTTTCCAGCTGGCGTTGTGGACGAACACGAGATACTCGCCGGGAAGATCGACCTGCGGCCTGATGAATCTGTCCCTCCGAATCCGGAAATCGGGCGGTGAGACGGGGACCGGATAGTCCAGCGCGGAGGCGAACAGTCGCCGCAAGCGCTCGATGGCGTGCGCGTTCTTCGAGGCGGCGAATCGCCGCTGGTAGGCGAGGTGGGCGATCCATTCACGCACCGAACGGCTGTCGAAGCCGGCGCGCGGACCCTTGGAGAACAGAGAAAGCAGGGCGGTCTTGAAGTTGCCTTGCCCGTCGATGACCAAGTCGTACTCGCTCGCCCGGATCTCTCCGATCGTCTTGGAAATGGAACCGTGCGTTTCCGCGCTGGCCAATGCGCCGCGCCATTCGCGGTGATTGGTGGTGATGACGCGGCTCACCGCCGGGTGCCAGGCGGCGATCTCCTGAAAGCTCTCGTCGATGACCCAGTCGAACTCGATCCCGGGACGGGCGCTTTGGGCGTCGCTCAGAGCCGGAAGCGCGTGGATCAGGTCGCCCAGGGACGTGAGCTTAATGAGCAGGACTCTTCTCATCTTTCCTCGAAAGGAGCCCTTTCAAGAATGCGCTGAAGCGATGCCGCTTCAGGTCACGCTCGCGAACTTCTTCGGAAGTGACGTAGTTGAGCTGGATGGTGCGCCGCTCGCCGTCGAAAGGCTCGTGCCCGTGCCAGCAGTTCGGGGTGACCTTGAAAATCAGGCAGCGTCCGGCGTCGGGCGATATCTCGGCGGCATAGCGAGTCAGGTCGTGGTCGTTGTAGAGGAGCCGGAGCCGCCCCTCGGGCGCGCTCCAGCCGCGGTTCAGGTAGAGCAGGACCGTCACGAGCTTCGACTTCGAATCGGTGTGAATGCGGCCGTCCTTCTTTCCCGTGCGGCCGCGAACCGTGAGCATGGGAGGTCTGTCCTTCAGATCCATGCCCAAGCGCTCGCCGATCAGGTCCCTCAGCTCGACGCTGTGCAACTCGGCCATGAGCGTCGCGAAACGGCCCGAGCACGAAACCGCTTCCGGCGGAAAGCTGCCGCGCTTGTCGATCCGCGGAAAGCTCTCGACCACCTCGGCAAGGACTTCGGGGCGAATGAGGTTGTCGACGACGAGATAGGGGAAGGGCTCCGCGACGAGAGGAGCTTCGCGGAGCGCACGAGCGTTCAACACCTGCCACGGGCTGGACACGGAAGCGATTCTATCCCTAAGTCATTGATTTGACATGGGGGGTTGCATTTCTCACGAACCTGTATAAAAATCCAGGTCAACCGGCTTCTCGCTTTGCGCGTTGGGACCGCTGAAACGGCGTCCGAGGCGGCGAAGATGACGGCGGCGGGCGCCCGCTTCAACGCACAAATTTAGGAGATAATCAAAATGGTCAACGAAGGGAAAGTCATGGAAGAAGCCAAGGCCAAGGCCCTGCAGGCCGCTCTGGCCCAGATCGAAAAACAGTTCGGCAAGGGTTCCATCATGAAGATGGACTCTCAGGCCGCGCAGGACGTGCAAGTGGTGTCGACCGGGTCTCTGGGCCTGGACATCGCGCTCGGAGTAGGCGGATTGCCGCGCGGCCGCGTAGTCGAAATCTACGGGCCCGAGTCCTCGGGAAAGACGACCCTCACCCTTTCGGTGATCGCCCAGGTGCAGAAGATGGGCGGAACTGCGGCCTTCATCGACGCCGAGAACGCACTCGACCCGCAATATGCGGCCAAGTTGGGCGTCAAGATCGACGAGCTGCTGATTTCCCAGCCCGACACCGGCGAGCAGGCGCTGGAGATCGCCGACATGCTGGTGCGCTCGGGCTCGGTCGACGTGATCGTGATCGATTCGGTCGCTGCGCTCACCCCCAAGGCCGAGATCGAGGGCGAAATGGGCGAGCCGCAGATGGGCCTGCAGGCGCGCCTCATGAGCCAGGCGCTGAGGAAGCTCACCTCCAACATCAAGCGCACCAACACGCTCGTCATCTTCATCAACCAGAACCGCATGAAGATCGGCGTCATGTTCGGCAATCCGGAGACGACCACCGGAGGCAACGCGCTCAAGTTCTACGCGTCGTGCCGCCTCGACATCCGGCGCATCGGCAGCATCAAGCGCGGCGACGAGGTGATCGGCTCCGAAACCCGCGTGAAGGTGGTGAAGAACAAGGTCGCGCCGCCGTTCCGCGAGGCGCTGTTCGATATTCTCTACGGCGAAGGGGT
>VBCT01000223.1 GCA_005882235.1 Betaproteobacteria bacterium | reverse complement strand
GCGCCGGTCATCGCCTTGCCGCGGCGGCCGTTGTCCAGGAGCGAGTCCACCGCTTCCTGGAGCATTCTCTTTTCGTTCCTGACGATGATCTCGGGCGCTTTCAACTCGAGCAGCCGCTTCAGCCGGTTGTTGCGGTTGATGACGCGGCGGTACAGGTCGTTCAGATCGGAGGTCGCGAAACGCCCGCCGTCGAGCGGGACCAGGGGCCGGAGCTCCGGCGGCAGCACCGGCAGCACCTCCATGACCATCCAATCCGGCTTGATGCCGGACTTCTGGAAGCCTTCGAGCACCTTGAGGCGCTTGGCGAGCTTCTTGATCTTGGTGTCGGAGCCGGTGCTCTCGAGCTCCTTCCTCAAGGAATCGATCTGCTCGTTGAGGTTGATCGCGCGCAGCAGCTCGCGAATCCCCTCGGCTCCCATGCTGGCGGAGAAATCGTCGCCGTGCTCCTCGATCTTGCCGAGGTAGTCCTCCTCGGAGAGGAGCTTCGCGCGCTTGATCTTTTCGTCGTTGACCATTCCCGCGTCGGTGACGACGTAGGCTTCGAAGTACAGGACTCGCTCGATGTCCCTGAGCGTCATGTCGAGCACCAGCCCCAGGCGCGAGGGCAGGCTCTTCAGGAACCAGATGTGCGCGACGGGGCTGGCGAGCTCGATGTGCCCCATGCGCTCGCGCCGGACCTTGGCGAGCGTGACTTCGACACCGCATTTCTCGCAGATCACCCCGCGGTGCTTCAGGCGCTTGTACTTGCCGCACAGGCATTCGTAGTCCTTGATCGGCCCGAAGATCTTGGCGCAGAACAGGCCGTCCCGCTCCGGCTTGAAGGTGCGGTAGTTGATCGTCTCGGGTTTCTTCACTTCGCCGTAGGACCACGAGCGGATCTTTTCAGGCGATGCGATCCCGATCTTGATCGCGTCGAACTCCTCTTCCTGCGTGACCTGCTTGAACAAATCGAGCAGTGCTTTCATGTATTACTCCGGTATGGCGTTCGATTGAGTGAACTTCGCCCGATTCAGAAACGTTCCAAGTCGATGTCGATGCCCAGGGACCGGATTTCCTTCACCAGAACGTTGAAGGACTCCGGCATTCCCGCGTCGATCTTGTGATCGCCCTTGACGATGTTCTCGTAGACCTTGGTGCGCCCGTTGATGTCATCGGATTTGACCGTGAGCATCTCCTGCAGCGTATACGAGGCCCCGTAGGCTTCGAGCGCCCACACTTCCATCTCGCCGAATCGCTGTCCGCCGAACTGCGCCTTGCCGCCGAGCGGCTGCTGGGTGACCAGGCTGTACGGACCGGTCGAGCGCGCATGCATCTTGTCGTCGACAAGATGGTGCAGCTTCAGCATATGCATGAAGCCCACGGTCACCTGCCGGTCGAAGGGGTCGCCGGTTCGGCCGTCGTGCAGGGTCACCTGCCCCACGCGAGGCAGCCCCGCCGCCTCGAGCATCTCCTTGATCTCGGTCTCGGAAGCGCCGTCGAAGACGGGGGTCGCAAACGGCACCCCTTCCCTCAAGTTCCCTGCCAGGGTGATCACATCGTCGTCGCTGAGTCCGCTCAGGTCCTCGGGCTTGCCGCCCTGGTTATAGATGCGGTTGAGGAACTTGCGCATCTCCACTGCCTTGGTGCCCGCCTTGAGCATCTCCCCGATCTTCAGTCCCAGGCCCTTGGCCGCCCAACCCAAATGGGTTTCGAGAATCTGCCCGACGTTCATGCGCGAAGGCACGCCCAGCGGATTGAGCACGATGTCGACCGGCGTGCCGTCGGCCATGCACGGCATGTCCTCGACCGGAACGATCTTCGAGATGACGCCCTTGTTCCCGTGGCGGCCGGCCATCTTGTCGCCCGGCTGCAGGCGCCGCTTCACCGCGACGTAGACCTTCACCATCTTCTGCACGCCGGGAGGAAGCTCGTCGCCCTGGGTCAGTTTCTTCTTTTTCGCCTCGAACGCCGCGTCGAACCTCACCCGGGTCTGGGCGAGACTTTCCTTCAAGCTCTCCAATTGCTGCGCGGCGTCCTCGTTCGCCAGGCTGATTTCGAACCAGTCGTGGCGCTCGACCCCCTCCAGGTAGGACTTCGTGATCTTGGTCCCGCGCACGAGTTTCTTCGGCCCCTTGTTGGCGGTCTTGCCGATCAGCAGCCTCTCCATCCGCTCGAAAGCGTCGCCCTCGACGATGCGCATCTGGTCGGCGAGGTCCTTCTTGTAGCGCTTGAGCTCCTCGTCGATGATCTGCGCGGCGCGCTTGTCGCGCTCGATCCCTTCCCGGGTGAACACCTGCACGTCGATCACCGTTCCGGAGATTCCGGAGGGCACGCGCAGGCTCGTGTCCTTCACGTCGGAAGCCTTCTCGCCGAAGATCGCGCGCAGCAGTTTTTCCTCGGGCGTAAGCTGGGTCTCGCCCTTGGGCGTCACCTTGCCCACCAGAACGTCGCCCGCCTCGACTTCCGCTCCGATGTATACGATACCGGACTCGTCAAGCCTCGAGAGTTGCGCCTCGGACAGGTTCGAGATGTCGCGCGTGATCTCCTCGGGCCCGAGCTTGGTGTCGCGCGCAACGACCGTCAGCTCCTCGATGTGGATCGAGGTATAGCGGTCATCCGCCACGACGCGCTCGGAGATCAGGATCGAATCCTCGAAATTGAAGCCGTTCCAGGGCATGAAGGCGACCAGCATGTTCTGCCCCAGCGCGAGCTCGCCCATGTCGGTCGAGGCACCGTCGGCCACCACGTCGCCTTTGGCGATGCGCTCGCCCGGCTTCACCAGGGGAGTCTGATTGATGTTGGTGTTCTGGTTCGACCGCGTGTATTTCACCAGGTTGTAGATATCGACGCCGACGTCTCCCGGGACGGTTTCGTCGTCGTTGACGCGCACCACGATCCTGCTCGCATCGACGTAGTCGACCACGCCGCCGCGCAAGGCCTGAACCGCGGTGCCCGAGTCCACCGCGACGGTGCGCTCGATCCCCGTGCCGACGAGAGGCTTTTCCGGGCGCAGGCAGGGGACGGCCTGGCGCTGCATGTTCGAACCCATAAGTGCCCGGTTAGCGTCGTCGTGCTCGAGGAATGGAATGAGCGAGGCCGCCACCGAAACGATCTGCGAGGGGGCCACGTCCATGTACTGGACGCGGTCCGCGGTCGCCAGCGTGAACTCGTTCTTGAACCGACAGGAAACCAGGCCATCGACGAGCTTGCCGTTCTTGTCGATTTGCGCGTTCGCCTGCGCGATGACGAAGTTGCCTTCCTCGATCGCCGAGAGAAAATCGATCTCGTTCGTGATTTTGCCGTTTACGACTTTCCTGTACGGCGTCTCCAGAAACCCGTACCGGTTGGTGCGGGCGTAGAGCGCGAGCGAGTTGATCAGGCCGATGTTCGGGCCTTCCGGCGTTTCGATGGGGCAGACCCGGCCGTAGTGGGTCGGGTGCACGTCGCGCACCTCGAAGCCCGCGCGCTCCCGCGTAAGGCCCCCCGGCCCCAGGGCCGATACGCGCCGCTTGTGTGTGATCTCCGAGAGCGGGTTCGTCTGGTCCATGAACTGCGACAACTGGCTCGAGCCGAAAAACTCCTTGATCGCGGCGGAGATGGGCTTCGCGTTGATGAGATCGTGCGGCATAAGATTTTCGGACTCCGCCTGCGAGAGGCGTTCTTTCACCGCCCGCTCGACGCGAACCAAGCCCGCGCGGAACTGGTTCTCGGCGAGCTCGCCCACCGAGCGCACACGCCGGTTGCCGAGATGATCGATGTCGTCGATCTCCCCGCGCCCGTTGCGCAGTTCCACGAGGATTCCCGCCACGGCGAGAATATCGTCGTTCGAGAGGGTCCCGAGGCCTTCGGCCCCCTGCGAGCCGACCCGGGCATAGAACCGGCGCAGCCAGCCGGGGGTCTTTTCCTCGATTTTCTCCGGGTAGGCGCGGCGATTGAACTTCATGCGGCCGACCGCCGAAAGGTCGTAGCGGTCCTCCGAGTAGAACAGGCCGTTGAACAGGGTCTCGACCGCATCTTCCGTGGGTGGCTCGCCGGGGCGCATCATTCGGTAGATGGCGACTCGCGCCGCACTTTGGTCGGCGGTTTCGTCGATCTTCAGCGTTTGCGCGATATAACCGCCCTGGTCGAGGTCGTTGGTGTAGACGGTCTTGATCGTCTCGGTGCCCGCTTCGGCGAGCTTCGCGAGCAAGGGTTCGGTGATCTCGTCGTTGGCGCTGGCGAGTATCTCGCCGGATTCCTTGTTGATGACGTTGTGCGCGAGCGTGCGGCCCATCAGGAACTCGTCCGGTACCGCCATCCGCTTCATCCCCGCGGCTTCCATGTCGCGGATGTGCTTGCCGGTGATGCGCTTGTCCTTCTGCACCATCGTCTTGCCCGTCTTGTCGACGAAGTCGAAGCGCGCGACTTCGCCGCGCAGGCGCTCGGGCACCAGTTCGAACTGGTTGCCGCTCTTGGCG
>VBCT01000222.1 GCA_005882235.1 Betaproteobacteria bacterium | reverse complement strand
CAAACTGCGTGGTAAAACCTCTCCAGTTTCGACGTGAGCGGTCAGGCGGGTGAGCACACCCCATTCCCAGCAGAAGTTCTCCATGAACTGGGAAGGCAGCTCGACCGCGTCCCATTCGACACCGCGTATTCCGGAGACGCCCAGATCGTCAACTCGCGAGAGCAGATGGTGCAACCCATGCCCGAATTCGTGAAACAAAGTCATCACTTCGTCGTGCGTGTAGAGCGCGGGCTTGTTCCCGACGGGTGCGGGAAAGTTGCAGATGAGATGCGCAACGGGTGTCCGGAGGCCGCCAGGGATCCGCTGCCGCGTGATCGCCTCGTCCATCCACGCACCGCCGCGCTTGGTTTCCCGCGAGTACAGGTCCACATAGAACTGGCCGATGAGACCCTCGTTCGGGTCGGTAATCCGGAAAAAACGAACCGCCGGATGCCAGGTCTCAGCCGTGTCCGGAAGAATGCGAATGCCATAGAGGCTTTCGACAAGCCGGAACATGCCTTCTAGGACCTGCGGTTCGGGGAAATACCGTTTCACTTCCTGATCGGAAAACGCGTAGCGTTTCGCGCGCAGTCTTTCCGATGCGAACGCGATATCCCAAACCTGCAGTTCCTGGATTCCGAGCTCTGCGCGTGCGAACTCCTCCATTTCAGCATAGTCCTTGCGTGCGTGGGGCAGCGCTCTCGCGGCGAGATCATCGAGGAAGTCGAGCGCAGCCGCGGGTGACTCGGCCATTTTCGGGACGAGCGACAATTCCGCGAAAGTCTTGTAACCCAGCAACTGCGCCTTCTCTTTCCGCAGGCGAAGCTCACGCGCGATGATCGGGGTGTTGTCGAGGGCCGGGTTTCCGAATTCACTCGCCCGCGTGACGTGCGCGCGATACAGCTTTTCCCGCAGGTCGCGATTCTCGGCGTATTGCATCAGAGGCCCGTATGACGGCGCGTGCAAGGTGAGCTTCCACCCCTCCTGGCCGTCCTGAAGCGCCGCTTCTTTGGCGGCTTCGAGTACATCCTCGGGGACGCCGAGGAGCTCTCTACGGTAGGCGATCAACGCCGAAAACGCTTTGGTTGCGTCGAGCAGATTCTCGGAGAACTTGGCCTCGAGCGCTGCAAGTTCTTCCTGGATTTCGCCAAAGCGTCGCTTGCTCGGAGGCTCCAGTTCGGCTCCTCCAAGGCGATAATCGCGCAAGTCGTTCTCGACGATCTTGCGCTGGGCTTGAGACAACTCCTCAAAACCCATCGAAGCGCGCAAGGCCTTGAATTTCTCATAGAGCTGAAGGTTTTGCGCGAGCTCGGTACGGTACCGAGTGATTTTCGGCAGATTCGCGTTGTAGGCGCCGCGGATCGTGGCGCTGTCCTCGACCGCGTGCAGGTGAGCGACCACGCCCCAAGCGCGCCATAGGCGTTCATTGGCGTTTTCCAGCGGGTCCGCGAACTCCTTCCAGGATGCGACCGTGGCCTTCGCCGTGAGCCGGGCGATAAGGGCGCGGTTCTCGCCGAGCAGCTGGTCGATCGCGGAGGCGACGTGCTTCGGCCGGACCGATCCGTAGCGCGGCAGACCCGAGAAATCGAGCAGCGGATTGACGGTTTTTTTCTGGTTCAACTCGCAATTTCTCCGGCTGAGATCACAGACTTTGCTCCACCGACTCAGGGGCTGCCGCGGCCGGCTGAGGTGCGCTCGGCGGACATTACCGTGTTCTCGAGCAACATCGCGATCGTCATGGGGCCGACTCCGCCGGGCACCGGCGTGATGCACGAAGCGGTTCCGAGTACGCTCTGGAAATCCACGTCCCCGGCGAGCTTGCCGTCCGCAAGCCGGGTGATACCGACGTCGATGACGACGGCTCCGGGCTTCACCATTCGGGCTGTGACGAGCCTAGGTCTGCCCGCCGCCACCACGAGAATGTCCGCTTGGCTGGTCATCGCGCCCAGATCGGGGGTTCTGGAGTTGCAGATGGTGACCGTTGCGCCCCTTTGCAAGAGCAGGAGCGCCATCGGTTTGCCGACGATGTTGCTGCGGCCGACTACGACGGCGTGCCGGCCCTGCACGTCGATTTCCTCGCGCTCGATCAGCCTCATCACTCCGAGGGGCGTGCAGGGCACGAAGCGGGGATTGCCGAGTGTGAGTAGGCCCACGTTGGTCGGATGAAATCCGTCTACGTCCTTTGCCGGGGCGAGGGCTTCGACCACCCGCTCCGCCGAAAATCCCGCGGGCAATGGGAGCTGCACGAGGATGCCATGGATACGGGCGTCTTGGTTGAGGATTCGGATGCGCCCGAGGAGCGTCGATTCATCCGCTTCAGCCGGCAATTCGATATGCTCCGAATACAGCCCCGCTTCGCCGCATGCCTTCATCTTGTTCCGCACATAGATTCTCGAAGCCGGGTGGTCCCCGACCTGCAGCACCGCGAGACCGGGACGCACACCCATCGCCGCAAGGGCGGCGACACGTCGAATCAGCCCTACGCGTAAGTCGCGCGCAATGGCGTTGCCGTCAATGATGCGGGTCTGCACGGGCGAGAATCGGCGCGGCGAACACGGAAGGCGCGCATTCTAGCATCCGCAGTTTCCTGGCCTTGGCTCAGCCAAACTGCCTCGATCTCTTTGATTGCGCGTGGCGCGTTTTCGTATAATGCGAAATACTCTTTCATGATATTGGACAAGGTGCAATTGATCCTGTAGGGCCGGCAGGGTAAGCTGCAAGCGAATCTCCGCAAGTCTCACACTCCCGCCCATACCTTCGCGCAGAGAGGGAAACGTCATGTCCGCGCTGCCTGAATTCCCCGCCGCCAACGACCCCGACGCGCCGGAAACGCAGGAATGGCTCGATGCGCTCGAGGCCGTTCTCGAACGCGAGGGTCCTGAGCGCGCCCATTACCTGCTGGAGAAGCTCGTCGACAAGGCACGCCGTTCGGGGGCCTACATTCCCTTCTCGCTCAATACGGCCTACCTCAACACGATCCCGGCGCACATGGAGGAGCGTTCGCCCGGGGATCATGCCCTGGAGGAACGCATTCGCTCGTTCTGCCGCTGGAATGCGATGGTGATGGTGGCGAAGGCCAACAAGTCGGACGACGAGCTGGGCGGCCACATCGCGAGCTTCGCCTCGGTCGGAACGCTGTTCGGCATCGGCTTCAATCATTTCTGGCACGCGCCGCACGAAGGGCACGGGGGGGATCTCGTGTACTTCCAGGGACACTCGTCACCCGGCATCTACGCGCGCGCGTTTTTGGAGGGTCGGCTCACCGAAACGCAGCTCCTGAATTTTCGTCGCGAGGTGGACGGCCACGGCATCTCTTCCTATCCCCACCCGTGGCTCATGCCCGATTTCTGGCAATTCCCCACCGTCTCGATGGGGCTCGGGCCGATTCAGGGCATCTAC
>VBCT01000217.1 GCA_005882235.1 Betaproteobacteria bacterium | reverse complement strand
CCGCGATCGAGGAACCGTCGAAGAAATGTCCGCTCTCGAACTTGTCCATCGTGAAAGCCTTGACCGGCACCGAGACGTGCTGCTCCTTGCCACGGGTGTCGGTAAAGCGCAGGTCCACGAACTTGACCTCCTTGTCCTTGATCATTTTCATGACGTCATTGGCAGACATTGCCATTGCAGGATCTCCTCGGTTTGCGGATTGTTGGTGGGGTTATGAGGGAAACAGAGCGCTAGGTCGATGGAATCTCTGCAGATTCCATGCCATCCAGCGCAAAAAAGGCAGGCCATTGTGCCATAAGAGAGCACTCAACGCGATTTTAGGGGGTGGCGCACCAAACCGGCGCAAAGCAGTCATTATGCGCACCGCGTCAGTGCGAATCAACTCCGACCGCCTCGTCTGGAGCTAAACTATGCATATCGCTTTACTACCGATTCCATGATGAAGGGAGACTCAGTCGAAGGCATCCTCGCCCAGGCCCAAGAGCGAGCTAAGGCGATGAACCTACCTTACGCCGGAGCATTGCTTCCGCGTGAAGCGCACGTGCTAATGCAAAATGTCCCGGAGGCGAAATTGGTCGACGTGCGCACCCAGGCCGAGTGGGACTATGTCGGTCATATTCCCGAGTCGGTGTTGATCGAATGGAACACGTACCCGAGCGGCGAGCGCAACCCGCGGTTCGTCGAACACCTCCAGGCGCGGGTCGCGAAGACGAAGGCGCCAGTAATGTTCTTGTGCCGCTCCGGGGCGCGCTCGCACCACGCCGCCGTAGCGGCAACGCGGGCCGGCTATCCCAATTCCTACAACGTGCTCGAGGGATTCGAGGGCGAGAAGGATCCGCAGGGCCATCGCGGTACGGTCGGCGGTTGGCGATTTGCTGGCCTACCCTGGGTCCAGGGCTAATCTACGCTTACTCGCTCGAGCGCTCTTCCCTGGGCTATCCCGCCGACCAATTGACAACCCCCGCGTAGGCTGTAACGAGTACCGCCACGCCGAAAGCGATCCGGTACCAGGCGAACGGCGTAAAGTCATGCGTGGCGATGTAGCGCAGTAGCCAACGCACGCAGAGGAAAGCGGAAGCGAACGCCGCCGCCGAGCCGACCGCGAACATCCCTACATCGCCTGAATCGAAGAGCGTGCGGTTCTTCCAGAAATCGTATGCACCGGCTGCTACGAGGGTAGGCACCGCTAGGAAAAAGGAAAACTCCGTCGCCGCGCGCCGGGAAAGTCCGAACAGCATCCCGCCGATGATGGTCGCTCCCGAACGCGAAGTACCGGGGATCAGCGCGAGCGCCTGCGCAATGCCGACCTTCAATGCGTCTTTCCAGGTCATCTCGTCCACGCTTTGAATCACGGCAGCGCGTCGACGTCTTTCCACCCAAAGGATGATGAACGCTCCGACGATGAATGCGAGCGCGACGGGCACGGCGTGAAAAAGATGGGTCTTGATCAGCTTGCCGAGCGCGAGGCCCAGCAGCGCTGCAGGAGTGAAGGCGACAAGGAGGTTGAGCGCGAAACGCTGCGCGGCACGATCGGTGGCAATGCCTGCGAGTACGTGAGAGAACCGCCGACGGTATTCCCAGACGATGGCGAACATCGCGCCGGTCTGGATCACGATCTCGAATACTTTTGCCTTTTCATCGGCGAAGCCGAGCAGCTCGCCGACGAGGATCAGGTGTCCGGTCGACGAGATCGGCAGAAACTCGGTCAGGCCCTCCACAGCACCGAGAACGAAAGCCTTTGCGAGCAGCGCGAATTCCACGGTGTCTCCAGAAAATAAAAGGCGGCAGAAACTGCCGTCTTGAAATTTTAACGGAAACCGTCAGAAACAGCGAAGCCCGACTCAGTATTCCCGTCCGAGCTCCGCGAGAAGGTCGCGGATAGGCGACCGATGCCTCAGGCTTTCTGATAGACCTCAGCGCCCTTCTTGACGAACTCCACCGCCTTCTGTTCCATGCCCTTCTTTAATGCATCCTGCTCCGAAAGACCGTGTTTTGCCGCGTACTCGCGTACGTCTTGAGTAATCTTCATCGAGCAGAAATGCGGGCCGCACATAGAGCAGAAATGGGCGAGCTTCGCACCCTCTTGCGGTAGCGTTTCGTCATGGAAAGCCTTAGCCTTGTCCGGGTCGAGACCCAGGTTAAACTGATCCTCCCAGCGGAACTCGAAACGCGCCTTCGACAGCGCGTTGTCCCGGATTTGCGCTCCGGGGTGGCCTTTCGCCAGGTCGGCGGCGTGGGCGGCGATCTTGTAGGCGATGATGCCGTCCTTGACATCGTCCTTGTCAGGCAAACCCAAATGCTCCTTGGGCGTGACATAGCACAGCATCGCAGTGCCGTACCAGCCGATCATCGCGGCGCCGATGGCGCTGGTGATATGATCGTAGCCTGGCGCGATGTCGGTCGTGAGAGGTCCCAGCGTATAGAACGGCGCCTCCTTGCAGTACCTCAACTGCAGGTCCATGTTCTCTTTGATGAGCTGCATCGGGACATGGCCCGGTCCTTCGATCATCACTTGGCAGTCGTGGCGCCAGGCGATGTCCGTAAGCTCGCCGAGGGTCTTCAGTTCGGCGATCTGCGCCTCGTCGTTCGCATCGTAGATCGAACCGGGACGCAGGCCGTCGCCGAGCGAGAACGACACGTCGTACGCCGCCATGATCTCGCAGATGTCTTCAAAATGCGTATAGAGAAAACTCTCCTCGTGGTGCGCTAGGCACCACTTCGCCATGATCGAGCCGCCGCGCGAGACAATCCCCGTCATGCGCTTCGCGGTCATCGGGATGAACGGCAGCCGCACGCCTGCGTGAATGGTGAAGTAGTCCACGCCCTGCTCGGCCTGCTCGATCAGCGTATCCCGAAAAATTTCCCAGGTCAGCGCTTCGGCTTTGCCGTCCACCTTTTCCAGCGCCTGGTAGATCGGCACCGTGCCTATCGGCACCGGAGCGTTGCGGATGATCCATTCGCGCGTTTCGTGAATGTGCTTGCCAGTTGAGAGATCCATGACCGTGTCGCCGCCCCAGCGTATCGCCCAGGTCATTTTCTCGACTTCCTCGGCGATGCCGGAACTGATAGCCGAGTTGCCGATGTTGGCGTTGATCTTCACCAGGAAATTGCGGCCGATGATCATCGGTTCGGTTTCGGGATGGTTGATATTCGCCGGAATGATGGCGCGGCCGCGAGCCACTTCCTCGCGCACGAATTCCGGGGTGATGAATTTCTGCAGTGACGCCGCGAACGACTCGCCCTGGTGCTGGCGGGTGAGCAATTCCGGGAGCGCTTCGCATCGCTGGTTCTCCCGGACCGCGATATATTCCATCTCCGGTGTGACGATGCCCCTTTTCGCATAGTGCATCTGAGTCACGTTGCGGCCCGACTTCGCTCGGCGCGGCTTCCTTTTCAGGCTAAAGCGCATCTCTGCGAGCTTTGGATCAACAAGGCGTTCGAGACCGTACCTCGAAGTCGGGCCAGGCAATTCTTCCGTATCGGCGCGCTCTCCGATCC
>VBCT01000216.1 GCA_005882235.1 Betaproteobacteria bacterium | reverse complement strand
CGCGCCCCGCCGTTGTGGCTCCGATAGCGGATTGTGCCTGCGGACGGAACGTCACGCGGCCCGGCAACGCGAGCAGATCGACGACCTGGGAAACGGCGACGGCCTCGATGGAGAGATACTGCTTCTGGGCTTCTGCTATCACCGCCGAGCGAGCGCCGGCATCAGAAGGCACGGACGCCGGTGCAATGACGGCCGTGGATCCCTTCTCGCATCCAGCGGCGAGCAGCGAAAGCCCGATCAACGCGAAAAAAAAATCTGTTCGATTCATTCCCGAAAGACCTCGGTTTCCCGCTCAAGGCACGCACGAGGAAGCGTATTCGTGCAAACATGTGAGGGCGCGATTTTAGAGGAACATGCTGACTGCCGGCTGACACGACGGTCCGAAGAGCACAGAAAAATCATGCTTGTCCTGGGCATCGAAACCTCCTGCGACGAAACCGGGGTGGCCGTCTACGACAGCGACCGCGGCCTGCTCGCTCACGCCCTGCATTCGCAGGTGGCGCTGCACGACGCATACGGGGGCGTCGTACCGGAGCTCGCGTCTCGGGACCACATTCGGCGGCTGCTCCCTCTGATCCGCGAGGTCCTGCGCAGAGCCGCTGTCAAGGAGCCGGACCTGAACGCGGTCGCTTACACCCAAGGCCCCGGCCTCGCAGGAGCGCTGCTCGTGGGCGCGGCCGTCGCGAACAGCCTCGCGTTCGGCCTCGGAGTCCGGGCGATCGGCGTGCATCATCTCGAGGGGCATCTGCTTTCGCCATTGCTCGAAAAAAAAGCACCGTCTTTCCCGTTTGTCGCGCTGCTGGTTTCGGGGGGCCACACGCAACTTATGCGCGTTTCGGGAGTCGGGGAGTACGAGATGCTGGGGGAAACCCTGGACGACGCCGCCGGGGAAGCCTTCGACAAGACCGCGAAACTGCTCGGGCTCGGCTACCCGGGGGGGCCCGCGCTCGCCAAGCTCGCGCAAGATGGCAGGCCCGATCGCTTTGCGTTTCCGCGCCCCATGCTCGAGCAGCTGGAGAAAAACGGCAATCTCAATTTCAGCTTCAGCGGGCTCAAGACGGCGGTTGTAGCGCTCACGCGCACGCGCGCGCTCGACGAGCAGACGCGCGCCGATGTGGCGGCCGCGTTCCAAGAGGCGGTGGCCGATGTCCTTGTGGCGAAATCACTCGCCGCGATGCGCGCAACGGCACTGGATCGTCTCGTCGTGGCGGGAGGCGTCGGCGCCAACATTCGCCTGCGCTCCCTGCTCGATGCCGCCGCGTCGCGCGGCAAATTCAGCGTTTTCTACCCGGCGATGGAATTCTGCACCGACAACGGCGCGATGATCGCGCTAGCAGGATGCCTACGACTGAAAACCGCCAAGGCCACTCGGGCGCTTCCGCTCGGATTCACTGTGAGGCCGCGCTGGGACCTGGCAGACGTAGCGGCCTGAATCGCTGGAGGGGGTAACGGGGGAACCCCTGGTTCCCCTGTTCGTATCAGCCCCTCATGCGCTCGCCGAATCTCCCTTTTCGCCGATGCGGCGTTCCTCGCCCGCGACGAGCTTGAGAATGTTCGCCTTGTGGCGCCAGACGACCAGCGCCGCCATGATGATCAGCGCGGGCAGGACTTCTCTCGCGCCGAGCAGGAAAAAATAGTAGAGCGGCGCAAATACAGCGGAGACAATCGACGCAAGCGACGAGTACCGAAAGAAGAGCGCGATGACGAACCAGGTCGCAATCGCCGCGACACCCAGCCAAGGATTGACGGCAAGCAGGATCCCGCCCGCGGTGGATACGCCCTTGCCGCCCTTGAAGCGGAAGAACACCGGGAAGATATGACCCAGGAACACCGCGACCGCGCAGGCCGCGACGCCGGTCGCGTCCACTCCGTATTCGGCGGCGTAACGCAATGCGAGGAACACGGCGAGCCAGCCCTTTCCGCCGTCACCGATCAGCGTTAGAAGCGCCGCGAGCTTCTTGCCCGTGCGCAGCACGTTGGTCGCGCCGGGATTGCCCGAACCGTATGAGCGCGGGTCGGGAAGCGCGAAGGCGCGGCTCACGATGACGGCGAAGGACAGTGAGCCGATCAGGTAGGCGGTCAAAATAGATACTGCGGTCGCCATGGTGTTCCACTAGAATGCGCGGCAAGAGTTTAACTCCAAATCCGCTCGCGACGCCCCGCCTTGGATACCGTTTTCATCCGCCAGCTGCGCCTGCCGGCATGGATCGGGCTTTACCGCCACGAGAAGATCGCTCCGCAGACGATCGAAATCGACCTCGAGGTCGACCTTCCGGGGGACGCCGTTTTCGGGACCGGAAAGGTGAGCGATACGATCGACTATGGCGTGGTCGTGGAGCACATCCGCGCGCTCCTCGCGAAAGAGCGCTTCGGCCTCGTCGAAAACCTCGCCGAGCGAATCGCCGGCCTGCTCCTGGAGGACTTCAAATCGCCGCGCGTCAAGGTCAGCGTAGCCAAGCTCGGGGCGCTGCGTGAGGCCCAGCGCGTGGGCGTCACGATAGAAAGACCGAAATCGAGAGCGTAGTCCCGATCACCCGCGTGGGTGATGGTCCTTGTGCAGCTTTTTCAGCCGCTCGCGCGCCACGTGGGTGTAAATCTGCGTGGTCGAAATATCGGCGTGGCCGAGCAACATCTGCACGACGCGCAGATCGGCACCGTGGTTGAGCAGATGCGTGGCAAAGGCGTGACGCAGCGTATGCGGCGAGAGCGATTTGCCCGGAAGCGCTGCCGCGGCGCGCTTCTTGATCAGGTGCCAGAACGCTTGCCGCGTCATGGGGGCGCCGCGCCCCGTGACGAACACGTAATCGCTGGCCCGCTTCCTCAAGAGCAGGGGTCGGCCTTCCCCCAAATAGCGCGCGAGCCAGGCGAGCGCTTCCTCCCCGAGAGGCACGAGGCGCTCCTTCGAGCCCTTGCCGAAAACGCGCACCACGCCCATGTCGAAGCTCAATTCGGCGAGCTTCAAGTGAACCAGCTCCGAAACGCGCAGCCCGCTCGCGTAGAGCACTTCCAGCATTGCACGGTCGCGGAGCCCGAGCGGCATTCCCGGATCAGGCTGCGCGAGCAGCGCTTCGACATCGACCTCCGAGAGCGTCTTTGGAAAGCGTGGCGGCTTATTCGGGGGATCGAGCTTGAGCGTGGGATCGATCTCGATGCGCCGCCCGCGCGCGAGGAACCGGTAGAAGCGCTTGAGACTCGAGTGCAGCCGCGCCTGGGTGCTCGAGCGGATACCGTGCTTCTTCCCGGAGGAGCGCCGCGAATAACGCCAGGCGAAATACTCCGCGAGATCGGCTTCGGTCGCACGCACGAGCGACGCCCGCCCGCGCCGCTCATGCCAATCGGCGAACAGCCTCAGATCGCGGCGGTAGGATTCGAGCGTGTTTTTCGCTAGGCCGTCCTCGAGCCAGACGGCATCGCAGAATTCGTCTAGGAGGGCGGCGTTGTCCGCGTTCATTGTTATACGCGCGCGGAGCCCTCGTGCGCGAGCAACCAGCGCTTCACCGAGAGGTGGAATCCCCCTTCGTGGTGAGCGAATCCCCCGAGGCCGCCCGCGGCGAGCACGCGATGACAGGGCACCACGAGCGGAACCGGATTGGCGCCGCAGGCCTGGCCTACGGCGCGCGGCGAGGAGCCCAACTCGCGCGCGATCTCTCCGTAGCTGCGCGTGCACCCCGCGTCGATGGCGGAGATTTGCCTCCAGACGCGGCGCTGGAACGGCGTGCCTTGAAACGCGATCGGCAGATCGAAGCGGAATT
>VBCT01000008.1:20739-23445 GCA_005882235.1 Betaproteobacteria bacterium | reverse complement strand
CCGGTGAAGAGGATCCCGATTCCCGCGACGACGACGCCGAGCGAGACCACCGCGTCTGCGGCAAGGTGCAGGAATGCGCCGCGCATGTTGACGTCGTGCCGCCGCTCGCGCGCGAACAGCATGGCACTGGCTCCGTTGATCAGGATGCCGACGAACGCCACCCAGATCACCGTTCCACCGGCGACCGGCATCGGCGCCGCCAGGCGATTGATCGCCTCCCAGGCGATGCCACCCGTCACCACGAGGAGGAGCGCCGCGTTCAGCAGCGCGACGAGGATCGACGAGCTGCGCAGGCCGTAAGTGAAACGCTCCGAGGGCCCGCGCTTCGCCAAGGTGCTCGCGCCCCACGCGAGCGTCAGCGCGAGCACGTCGCTCAGATTGTGCCCGGCGTCGGCGAGCAGCGCCATCGAGTGCGCGAGCACGCCGTATACCGCCTCGACCAGCACGAACGCGAGATTCAGGCCGATGCCCAGCGCGAAAGCCCGGCCTGCATGTCGCGGACCGTGCGCGCCGTGATCGTGGTCGTGTGTCACTCTCGAATTCTAAACCGAGACACTCTGAATGGCGGTAACCGCGGACGCGTAGCGCGTGTCCGAACCAAGCGGTTTCAACGCCCCCCGGCCGCGCATGCGCTCGGCGCGCACGCGATCGAGCGGACCGGCATTCAGCCCGTCCAGCACTTGGGACGCCGCCTGCGGCGCGTTGCACACCAGGATCATGTCGCATCCCGCCGCGAGCGCGGCTTCGGCGCGCTGCACCACGCCGCCCGCGACGCTTGCCCCTTCCATTGAAAGATCATCGCTGAAGATCATGCCATCGAAGCCGAGCCGGCCCCGGAGCACCTCCTTCAGCCACACGGGGGAGAATCCGGCCGGCCGCCTGTCCACGTTCGGATAAATCACGTGAGCCGGCATGATTCCGCTCAAACCCCGCTTGATCAGCTCGCGGTAAGGCAGCAGGTCGGCGACCTCGATCTCGACGAGCCCGCGCTCATCCACCGGGACATCGACGTGCGAGTCCGCCCTCACGTAGCCGTGACCTGGAAAATGCTTGCCGACCGAAGCCGTCCCGCCGGCGCTCAACCCGGCTACGAATGCGCCGGCGAGCGCAGCGATCACCGCGGGGTCGTCCGAGAAAGCGCGATCTCCGATGATGCTGCTCGAGCCGAAGTCCACGTCGAGCACGGGGGCGAAACTGAAATCGACCCCGTGTGTCCGCAGCTCCACCGCCACGACATAGCCCGTCGATTCCGCGAGGATCCGCGCCTGAGCCGCGCCGGCATCCCAGCGCTCCCCGAGCAGGCGCATCGGCGGGATCCGGGTAAAGCCCTCCTGAAAGCGCTGCACCCGCCCGCCCTCGTGGTCCACTGCGATGAGCGGCTCGGGCCGGCGCAGAGCGCGGATCTCAGTCGTGAGCCCGAGGAGCTGCCGCGGCGACTCGAAGTTGCGCGCGAACAGGATCACGCCCCCCACGGAAGGGTGTCGCAGGAGCTCCTTCTCCTCCGACGTCACCCGCGGCCCGGCTACATCGAGCATCACCGGGCCGAGCGTCATCTTTTCCTCCGCGCCTGCGGAGCGGTTCCTTCGACCACTACGAATGCGCAGGCCATGCCGACTTCGTCGGTAAGCGACACGTAGACGTTTTCGATGCCGCGCCGCTTGAGGAACGCGGCGAGGGGCCCGGAGAACCTGAGCGAGGGCTTCCCCGAGCGCTCGTTCTCGACCCAGACGTTGCGCCAGCTTACGGGGAAGCGGATGCCGGTGCCGAGCGCCTTGGAAAACGCTTCTTTCGCGGCGAAGCGCTTGGCGAGATACGCCGCCCGCTTGCGGTGGCGGCGAAAGCGCTCGAGCTCCGAAGGCACCAGTATTCTTTCGGCGAAGCGCTCGCCGAATCGCTCCAGTGCACGCTCGATCCGGCCGACGTCGCAGAGATCGGTCCCGATTCCGAGGATCACGATGTCCCCTTCCCCCGGCCCGCATCGCCTCGACGAATCGCCTCGAGATACCGGCGCACGGCTTCGGCGAGACCCAGCTCCAGCGCGTCTGAGATCAACGCGTGGCCGATTGACACCTCCAGCACTTTCGGCACCGAGCGCAGGAAGGCCGGCAAGTTGTCGAGATTGAGGTCGTGGCCGGCGTTGACGCCCAGCCCCGAGCGCTGCGCGGCGCGCGCGGCTTCCGCGTAGCGTCCGAGCACCTTTTCCTGCTCCGCCGTGCCGAACGCCAGCGCATAGGGCTCCGTATACAGCTCGATCCGGTCGGCGCCGAGGCGGGCCGCCGCCGTCATCGCCTCCGCGACCGGATCCATGAAGAGGCTCACGCGCACGCCTAGGTTCCTGAGCTCCGCAATGACGGGCTCGAGCCGTGCGCCGTCCCTGCCGAGCTCCCAGCCGTGGTCCGAGGTGAACGCTCCGGTCTCGTCGGGGACGAGCGTGCACTGCGCCGGCCGCACCTCGCGAACGAATTCGAGCAGGCCGTGAAACGGATTGCCTTCGATGTTGAATTCCGTGCCGGGCCGATCCCGCAGCGCGGCGGCGAGCTCGCGCACGTCCTGCGCCCGCACGTGCCGCCCGTCGGGGCGCGGATGGACCGTGATCCCCTGAGCACCCGCGCCCAGGGCAATGCGCGCCGCGTGGACGACGCTTGGAATGCCGATGGTGCGGGTATTGCGCAGCAACGCAACCTTGTTGAGATTCGCGCTCAAGAG
>VBCT01000008.1:0-20692 GCA_005882235.1 Betaproteobacteria bacterium | reverse complement strand
TAGTCGAGTCGATGATTGATGAGCGTGCGCATCAGCGCCTTCGCCTGTTGCTGAGTCTGTGGATCGGCATAGTCGTCGCGCGCCATGTCGAGAAGCGTCCGGCCGGACACGCGAGGCTGCGGTCCCGCGTCCTCGACCTCGATCGGTCCGCGCTCGGGATCGTACGTATAGCTCTTCGCCGGATCGATCGCTCGACCGCTTGCGCTGTCGCGCTCGAGCGCCATGGCGTAACCGAGCTCCTTGAGCAGGGCTCTCTCGAAAGAACGCAGCGCAGGGGCCGAGCTGCCGTGCGGCGCGAGCTGCCGGAGTGTTTCCCAGTATCGCGAAAACAAGGCATCGTGGGCGTCTTCGCGGGGCAGCAGCCGCAACAAGAGCTCGTTGAGGTAGAACCCGCACATGAGCGCTTCGCCGTGAAGCAGCGGTTGTCCGCCGACCCACTCGGCGCGTGCGAGCGTGCGCAGTTCGCCCTTGCCGAACCAGGACAGGGCGAGCGGCTGAAAGGCGAGCAACACCCCGCGCAAAGGCGAGCGCGGACTGCGCGCTCCCCGCGCCACCATCGACACCCGTCCGAATGCGCGAGTGAACGTTTCGAGCAGCAAGCTCGTTTCGCGATACGGGTAGCCGTGCAGGATGAAGGCTTCACGGCTTTCCTGTCTGGTGCGCTCAACCATAGCCCATGCGCCTCAGCGCCGCTTCGTCGTCCGTCCACCCGCTGCGGACCTTGACCCAGACTTGGAGATAAACCTTGCTGCCGAAAAGCTTCTCCATGTCGAGACGCGCGGCGGTGGCAATCTGTTTCAGCTTGCTCCCGCCCGATCCGATGATGATCGCCTTGTGTCCCTCTCTTCTCACCACGATAGCGGCGTGAATCCGCCGTATGCCGCGCTCGTCCTCGAATTTCTCGATCTCCACGCCGGTGCTATAAGGAAGCTCCTCGCCCAGAAGGCGAAACAGCTTTTCGCGCAGAAATTCCGCGGCGAGAAACCGCTCGTTCCTATCGGTCAGGTCGTCCGCGGAGTGGACCGCGGCCTGCTCGGGCAGGTAGGGCTCCAGCGCGCGCCGGAGCTCGTCGAGCCCCTTGCGGCTACGGGCACTGACGGGCACGATTTCTTCGAACTTTGCTTCGTTCGCCGCCTTTTTCAGAAACGGAAGCAAGTCCGCAGCTTCGGTCGTGTCGATCTTGTTCACGACCAGGAACAGCGGAACCCCCTCGGGGACCTGTTTCAGCAGCGCGCGATCCTCCGCCCCGAAGCGCTTGGCTTCAACGACCAGAGCCACCACATCGACCGCCTCGAGCGCTCCGCGAATTGCGCGGTTCATCGCCCGGTTGAGGGCGCCACGGTGTCGTGTCTGGAACCCCGGTGTGTCGATGAGGACGAACTGCGCCGTCTCGGTCGTGAGGACCCCGCGAAGGGATTGTCGCGTAGTCTGCGGCTTGTGAGAGGTGATGCTGAGTTTTTGTCCCAGCAATGCATTCAGCAACGTTGACTTGCCGACGTTGGGACGCCCGATCAGGGCGATCGCTCCACAGCGATACGGTTCCGCGGCCATCACGGTACCGCCGTTCGACGGCGGATCTGCTCGAAGGCGCGCATGGCCGCTTCCTGCTCGGCGCTTCGCCGGCTGCTTCCGCTTCCCGTGGTCCGCACCGAGAGCTGGGGAATCAGGCACTCGACCTCGAAATTCTGGCTGTGAGCCGCCCCGTGGGTTGCGACGACGGAATACTGAGGCAAGGCGATCTTCCTCGCCTGGAGCAATTCCTGCAGAAGCGTCTTCGGGTCTTTACCGAGCGCCTTCGGATCCAGCGAGGCAAGCAGCGGCTCATACAGGCGCCGAATGGTTTCGCGGGCCGCCGAAAAACCCCCGTCGGCAAAGACCGCACCGATCAGAGCTTCGAGCGCATCGGCCAGGATCGAGGGCCGCGCGAACCCGCCGCTCTTCAGCTCGCCTTCGCCCAGTAGCAGGTGATCGCCGATGCCGAGCGTCTGCGCCACCTGATGCAAGGTCTCCTCGCGCACCAGCTGCGCGCGCAGCCGCGACAGGTCTCCCTCGGAAAGCTCGTCGAAGCGTTCGAACAGCTCCGCCGCAACGACGCAGTTGAGAATGCTGTCGCCCAGGAACTCCAGGCGCTCGTTGTGAAGCGCGCCGTGACTGCGGTGCGTGAGTGCCCGCGATAGGAGCTCGGGCCGGGAAAAGCGGTATCCGATCTGCCGCTGAAGACGCTCCCGGTCCACGGACCTTGTCGAAGAGCGGGCCGAGCGCGCGACGGAATCCGATCCCGGCGTGCCGTTAATTGCTGCTGCTCGCGGCAAAATCGAACACGACGCTGACGTTGCCGAACAGCGAGACGCGCCTCGGATAGGCGAACGAGATCACGATGTCGTTGCCTTCCTTGGTGATCTCGAGGTCCCTGCCCGCGATCACGTCGATGTCGTCGATTGCCGCACGGCGATCGAACGCCAGGCGCACCTCCTGGACCGTGCCCCTGCTGTTCGACTGCGCGATGCCGACGATCGCCTTCTTGATCTTGAAGTATTCGATGTAAGCGGGGGCGATCTTCAGGCCGCCTATGGCGACCAGAACAATGACGATGCACACCGCCACCATTCCAATCAGGGTCATGCCTCGCTGATCCTTCATGAATCCCCCTTCACTTAAATGTTCCGAAGCGCCGCGGCTCGCTGAAATTGAACCAGATGAAAAACGCCTTCCCGACGATATTCTCGTCCGGCACGAACCCCCACACTCGGCTGTCCGCCGAGTTATCGCGGTTGTCGCCCATCATGAAATAGTGCCCGGGCGGCACGGTGCAGGTCACACCTTCGCTATTGTAGTTGCAATTTTCGCGAAACGGGAACGGACGCGTGAACGGGACCGCCGCAGGCGCATCACCCTCGAGGAGGATGGCGTGCGCGACCCCGTTCACCGTCTCGACGAACTGTGCCGAGTAGTGGATCCGCTCGCGATTCAGATAGTCGGAGATCTGCTTGCGAGGCTGCGCGACGCCGTTGATGAAGAGTTTCTTGTTCTCGTAGACGATCTTGTCGCCGGGAACTCCGACCACGCGTTTGATGTAATCGAGCGACGGATCCTCCGGAAAGCGAAACACCATCACGTCGCCGCGCTTAGGCTCCCCGACATTGACGATCTTCTTGTTGACGAGCGGGACCCGGATGCCGTAGGCGAACTTGTTGACCAGGATGAAATCCCCGACCACCAGCGTCGGCACCATCGAGCCCGAGGGAATCTTGAAAGGCTCGACCAGGAACGAGCGCAGCAGGAAAACGATGAGAATAACCGGGAAGAAACTCTTCGGATATTCGATCCACCAGGGTTCCTTGTCGTCCTTGCGGCGCTGCTTGGAGAAATAGACTGCGTCGGCGAGCGCAAACGCCCCCGTAATGACCAGCAAGACAAAGAGTATCAGCGCGAAATTCATTTGCTCTCAACCTGCAGTATGGCGAGAAACGCCTCCTGGGGTATTTCCACCGTGCCCACCTGTTTCATGCGCTTTTTCCCCGCTTTCTGCTTTTCCAGCAATTTTCTCTTGCGGCTCACGTCGCCGCCGTAACACTTCGCCAGCACGTTCTTGCGCAGCGCCTTGACGGTCTCGCGCGCAATGACGTGCGAGCCGATCGCAGCCTGCACGGCCACGTCGAACATCTGCCGTGGAATCAGTTCGCGCATTCTCGAGACCAGGTCGCGGCCGCGATACGTCGCATTTTCCCTGTGCACCATGAGCGACAAGGCATCGACGCGCTCTCCATTGATGAGGATGTCGAGCTTCACCATGTCGGCGGCCCGGTACTCCTTGAATTCGTAGTCGAGCGAGGCGTAGCCGCGGCTCGCGGATTTGAGCTTGTCGAAAAAATCCATCACCACCTCGTTGAGCGGCATCTCGTAGGTCAGCATCACCTGGCGTCCGTGATATTGCATGTTCTTCTGCACTCCGCGCTTTTGCGTGCACAGGGTCATGATCGCCCCGACGTACTCCTGCGGCACGAAAATGACCGTTTCGATGATCGGCTCGCGAATCTCCTCGATTTTCGAAGAATCGGGCATTTTCGCCGGGTTCTCGATGCGCGCGACCGTGCCGTCGCGCAGCTGAATCTCATAGACGACGGTGGGAGCAGTGGTCACGAGCGCCATGTCGTACTCGCGCTCGAGCCGTTCCTGCACGATATCCATGTGCAGCAGGCCCAGGAACCCGCAGCGGAAGCCGAAGCCGAGCGCCTGAGAGGTTTCAGGCTCGTAGTGCAGCGATGCATCATTGAGCTTCAGTTTCTCCAGCGCGTCGCGCAGCGCTTCGTACTCGCTCGCCTCGACCGGATAGAGCCCGGCGAACACCTGTGGCTTGATCTCCTTGAAGCCCGGAAGCGGCGCGGCCGCGGGACGATTGACGAGGGTAATGGTGTCGCCGACGCGCGCATGCTGGAGTTCCCTCACTCCGGCAGTGACGAACCCCACCTCTCCGGCCGAAAGCTGCTCGCGGCCTTGCGACTTGGGTGTGAACACGCCGACCTGCTCGCACAGATGGACCGCTTGCGTGGACATCAGCAGCAGCTTGTCCTTTGGCCGGATGACTCCGTCCACCAGCCGCACCAGCATGATCACGCCGACGTAGTTGTCGAACCACGAATCGATGATCAATGCTTTCAGGGGCGCATCGGGATCCCCCTTGGGGGACGGCATGCGGCGGATCACCGCTTCGAGAACTTCCTCCACCCCTTCGCCGGTCTTGGCGCTGACAAGCAATGCATCGCTTGCCTTGATGCCGATGACGTCCTCGATTTCCTGGATGGCGCGCTCCGGATTGGCCGAGGGCAGATCGATCTTGTTGAGCACCGGCACGACCTCGACGCCCTGCTCGATGGCGGTGTAGCAATTGGCGACGGTCTGCGCCTCCACTCCCTGGCTTGCGTCCACCACCAGCAGGGCGCCTTCGCACGCGGCAAGCGAGCGCGATACTTCGTAAGAGAAGTCGACGTGACCCGGCGTGTCGATGAGATTCAAGTTGTAGGTCTTTCCGTCGCGCGAAGTGTATTGCAGCGCTGCGGTCTGCGCCTTGATGGTGATGCCCCGCTCGCGCTCCAGATCCATCGAATCGAGCACCTGCTCCGACATTTCGCGCTCCGACAATCCGCCGCAGCGCTGGATGAAGCGGTCTGCGAGCGTCGACTTCCCGTGATCGATATGGGCGATGATCGAAAAATTGCGGATGTGCTGCATGGCCTACAAAAAAGGGTGCCGTTCAGCACCCTTCATTCCCGGTTCCAAGACTTTGAACTTTAGCGTATTTAGGCGAGATATGCAGGGTGCGCGGACACGCTAACCGGGCGTACCCTCGCCCTTGACGGTTACGAACAGATTGCTCTCGCCGCGCCGTACGTGGAGCGTCAGAGTGGTGTTGCGCTCCAGCTGCGCGAGGAGCTTGTTGAAGTGCTCCGCGGATCTCACTTCGGTGGTCTGGCCTTTGCTGGTCACCGCCGTGATCACGTCGCCCGCGCGCACCTCTGCGCGGCGATTGTTACGGACCTCTTCGACGATTACGCCGCCTCCCAGCTTCAGGTCACGCTTTTGCTCCGCGGTAAGATCGACGACCGCGAAACCGAGGCGATTGGCTGTCTGCTCCGGCGGCTTTCCCCGGCGTTCGCTGCGGCTCGCGACTCGATCCTCGGGCAACTCCCCGACCGTGACGGTGAGCTCCCGGGTCACGCCCTTGCGCCACAGTTCGACGTTCGCCTTGATCCCGGGTTTGGTGTTGCCGACGATGCGCGGCAACTCGTTCGAGCTCGATACCGGCTTGCCGTCGAACTTGAGAATGATGTCGCCTGTTTCCACCCCGGCCTTTTCGGCCGGGCCGCCCTTCTCGACCGCATTGACGAGGGCCCCCGCCGGCCTGGAAAGGCCGAACGATTCGGCGAGTTCCTTCGAGACTTCCTGGATCACGACCCCGATTCGTCCGCGACTGACGCGGCCGAACTGACGCAGCTGGCTCTGCACCTCCATCGCCACGTCGATTGGAATTGCGAAGGAAAGACCCATAAAACCGCCGGTGCGGCTGTAGATCTGCGAGTTGATTCCCACGACTTCGCCGCGCATGTTGAACAAGGGCCCGCCGGAATTCCCCGGGTTGATCGCGACGTCGGTCTGAATGAAAGGAACGAAGTTCTCCTGCGGCAGGCTGCGGCCCTTGGCGCTGACGATGCCCGCGGTGACCGTGCTGTCGAAACCGAAGGGCGAGCCGATCGCGACGACCCACTCGCCGACCTTGAGCCGGTTCGGATCTCCCATGCGTACGGCCGGCAGCCCCGTCGCGTCGATCCTGATCAAGGCGAGATCGGTGCGTCTGTCCGCGCCGATCACGCGAGCCTTGAATTCGCGCTTGTCGTTCAGGCGAACGGTGATCTCATCCGCGGCGTCGACGACGTGCGCGTTGGTGAGAACGTAGCCGTCGGCACTGATGATGAAGCCCGAGCCGAGCGAGCGGCTCTCAAAATCGCGCGGACCCTGGCCACCGGGCCCCGGCGGGCGCGGGATGAATCGCCGGAAGAAATCGTAGAGCGGATCGTCTTCCTCGAGATTCGGAATTTGCGGCGACGCGCGGCGCTCGCGTACCTGAGTGGTGCTGATATTGACGACGGTGGGGCCTTGCCTCTCGGCGAGCTCGGTGAAATCGGGCAGCTCGCGTCCCTGCGCGACCAGCGCCGAGGGCAAGCCGAGCAGCAGACAGATAAATAGTAGTCTCGCCATCAAAATAGTCCTCGGAACCGAGCCGGCAGAAAACCGCGACGGCTGCCGGGAGCCGGACTGATTCAAGGGAGGTCGCCGGGCTCTACTTGCGGTATTCGACCGCGTTGGCGATGTATTTTACGCTCTCTGCGGGCGCTTCGCCGACTACCGTGACCCAGTAGCTGCCCACCGGACGCATGTAGACGTTGATCGCGCCCTGCCGCACCAGGCCCGGCTGCGCCGCCGGCTGCCTGCTCGTCGCGGGCTCGATGAACACCGAGATCGCTGCGAGACCGTCGGACAGGACGATATGGCCGACCCCTCCGGTGCCTCCCATGGTCCGCATCAGCTCGGCGACCGTGCGAAAACCCGCGGGCCTGGAGCGGATCGTCCATCCGGCTTCGGCCAGATTGGCGCGGGTGGCGCCGGAATCCTCGACGCGCCAGTCCCGGCTTTCGCGGAAATAGCGCGCCTTCAGCTGATCCCGGCCGATGTGGCCACCGATCTTGATCTGCGTGAATGCGAACTGCTCCAGCAGCTCGTTCTTCTCATCGAAGGTTTTCGCTTTGAGCAGCATGCCGGTATTGAGATCCGCCCAAAGCCGGTGACCGTATCGCATCCGGTCCCGAGGCTCCAGCGCGAGGACCTGGCAACTGTAGCCTCCGACGCGCTCGATCTCGACTTTCCTGATGGTGTAGTTCTCCGACACGTCCTTGAGTTGCTCCGAAAGGATCGCGGGAAACGGCCGGCGACCGGGCTGCTTGTCGATCTTTACCGTCGAGCTCGCGGGCAGGTAGCACACGACCTCGTCGCCGGTACGGATGATCTCGCGCGGCACCCCGTCCAGGGTTTCCAGCCGCTCGCGCGGTCCCGAAGCCTCGACGACGTGGGTGATGCGGGAGGTTTCGACCTGCTGGCCCTGCTGGTATACGAACGTGCCGGAGTAGCTGAGCTTTTCCGTGGCGGCGTAGATGCGTTGAAGCCATTGCAGCGCGGAGGGTTCGCTCTGGGCTATCGCCGCCGATACCGGGAGCAGGAACAGCGGGATCCTTATCCCCCGCCACACACATGACGCTAAGGGCGGCGTCATTTCCTTGCCGCCCGCTCGTCAGCCACGCTGCGTCCGTAGGGTGCGATTCCTTGCATGGCGCTCGTGTGGGAATAAGGCTGATGGGCGAGCAAGTAGTTCTCGATTTCGACGGGCGCGACGCTGGAGACCAGAGCGACCGGGACCGGGGGCGCGGCCGTGGCTGCGTCCGGACCGCCGGCGAGCTGCGACTCTGCGCGCCAGCCGGGGGAGGCCGTCCATGCGACGAAGACCACGGCGGCGACGCTGGCAGCGGCGCTCATGGCGTACCAGCCGAGGCGCCTGGTGGGGTTTCTTTCCGGCGGCGGGGCAAGCACCGTGGGCTCCTCGCGAAGGCGAGCGACTACGCGATCGGCGATCCCCGGGCTGATCTGGCCCCTGAGCGCATCGCCTATCAGGTGGTAGGTATCCCATGCGCCGCGCAATTCCGGGTCCGCTCGGAGCCGTCCGAGATGCGCGTGAAGACTGTCGCTCTGGAGCTCGCCGTCGATCAGCGCCGATAGTCTTTCCTTCATGGTCACCACCTTTGATCCTTGCGCGTGTCGAGAAGGGGTCGCAGTTTTTCGGCGATTGCCTCGCGCGCACGGAATATTCTCGAACGAACCGTGCCGATCGGGCAATTCATGATGGTCGCAATGTCCTCGTAACTCAAGCCTTCGATCTCGCGCAGCGTGATGGCGTTGCGCAGCTCTTCGGGCAGCTGCTTCAAGGTGTCGTTGACGGTATTCGCGATCTCCCTGGTCATCAGCATGCTCTCGGGCGTGTTGATGTCGCGCAACTGCTCGCCGCCCTCGAACCCTTCCGCGTCCTCGGAATCGAACTCGGTCGTTGTCGGGACGCGCCGCCCCAGCGCCACCAGGTAGTTCTTCGCGGTGTTGATGCCGATCCGGTATAACCACGTATAAAACGCGCTATCGCCCCGGAACGAGGGCAGCGCGCGGTAGGCCTTGATGAACGTTTCCTGTGCGACATCCTCGACCTCTGTCGAGTCCCGGATGAACCGGGACAGCAACCGCGCCAGCTTTCGCTGATATTTCGACACCAGCAGCTCGAAGGCATGCTTGTCGCCTCGCTGGGCTTGCTCGACCAGCTGTTGGTCGAGATCCCGCTCATCCATCCGCCGCCGTCCCTGACGAAGCGGTGTCGCGCTTCTGTTCTAAGATGTCCACAGGCGGCGGCCAGTATACCGCAGTGCGTACGCAGTCCCCGGGACCCTGCCTAAGAGACCCGTCACTTGAAGAATAGTTCAGGCTCCTGCAAGCTTATTCCGTGCTGGCCCGAGTCGGCCTCCTTCCGGATCGGACATCACGGCGCCAGCGCAGCCAGACCCGAAGCCGCCGAAAGTCCTCGGGCAGGGCCGAATCGCCCAAGAGCACCAGCCATTTGCGGCCGCGCCCCGCCAGGTCGAGCCCCAGGACCACGAATGCCGCCGAAACAAAATGGTCGCTGCGAAGCCTGGCCTCGTGCCAAGCGCCGTTACGGTCCCGCCAGGAAGCGCCTCCGTCCTCTCGCAACTCCAGCGACACGGCCGCCCGGGAGGATCGATGCAGGACCTCGGCAAGGCAGCCCGCCCCCGAGAGCAGGATGCCGAAACCGACGAGGACCTGCGGCCAGCCGGCCAAGCTCACCCAGGCGGCCGCGAGCGCGAGACTATGAGCAACGAGAAGCAAAGCCGCAAGCTTGGGCGAGGGCTTGAGATCGAACTGCAGCGTGGACGCTGCCGACATGAGCTCTCGTCTTCACCCCTTTCGGGATCAAACGCGCTTGAAAATCAGCGTTCCGTTGGTCCCCCCGAACCCAAAGGAGTTCGACAGGGCGGTGCGCAGCGGCATGCGCCGGGCTGCGTTGGGCACGTAATCGAGATCGCAAGCCGGATCCTGGTTGAACAGGTTCGCAGTCGGGGGCGCGACCTGATCGCGGATCGCCAGCACAGAGAAAATCGCCTCCACTCCTCCGGCCGCGCCGAGCAAGTGCCCGGTCATGGATTTCGTCGAGCTCACGGCGAGCTTCCTCGCATGATCGCCGAAACAGCGTTTGACCGCTATGGTCTCGGCGAGGTCGCCCAGAGGCGTCGAGGTTCCGTGAGCGTTGATGTAGTCGATGTCTTCGCGATTGAGCCGGGCGTTGCGCAAGGCGTTTTCCATGCAGCGGGCGGCCCCCTCTCCGTTCTCCTGCGGCGCGGTCATGTGGTAGGCGTCCCCGCTCATCCCGTAACCGGCGAGCTCCGCGTAAATCTTCGCGCCGCGCCGCTTCGCGTGCTCGAATTCCTCGAGCACCACCACTCCGGCTCCCTCTCCCAGAACGAATCCGTCGCGGTCCCTGTCCCAGGGACGGCTCGCCGTGGCGGGATCGTCGTTGCGGGTCGACAGCGCGCGCGCCGCGGCGAAGCCGCCCACCGTGAGCAGGGTGGTGGTCGCCTCCGCGCCGCCGGCGACCATCGCATCGCAGTCGCCGTATTCGATGAGACGACCGGATTCGCCGATGCAGTGCGCTGAGGTCGTGCAAGCAGTCACCATCGCCAGATTCGGACCCTTCAGTCCGTGCATGATCGACAGATTTCCCGAGATCATGTTGATGATCGTGCTGGGAATGAAGAAGGGCGAAATCTTGCGCGGGCCGCCCTTCAGCACGTCGTTATGCGTCTCCTCGATCATCGGCAGCCCGCCGATGCCCGAGCCGATATTGACGCCGATGCGAGCGGCATTGGCTTCGGTGACCTCGAGGCCGGAGTCCTTCAGCGCCTGAACCCCGGCTGCGATGCCGAGATGGATGAAACGGTCCATGCGGCGCGCCTCCTTCGGCGACAAGTACGCGGCGACGTCGAAGTCCTTTACTTCGCCCGCGATCCGGCTCGAGAGCAAACCCGGGTCGAAGTGGGTGATGCGGCCGATTCCGGACTTGGCGGCGAGGACGCTTGACCAGGCTTCGGCAACAGTGTTGCCGATCGGGCAGACAATTCCTAATCCGGTGATGACAACACGACGGCGGCTCAAATCGGCTCCGGCCGTGGGGAGAAATCAGGTTTTCTTGGCGTGGGCGTTTACGTAGTCGATGGCCTGCTGGACGGTGGTGATCTTTTCAGCCTCCTCATCCGGGATCTCAGTCTCGAATTCTTCTTCGAGAGCCATCACGAGTTCGACGGTGTCCAGTGAGTCCGCGCCTAGGTCGTCGACAAACGAGGATACGTTCTTGATCTCCGCGTCGTTCACGCCGAGCTGTTCCGCGACGATTTTCTTGACGCGCTGTTCAACGTTTTCCATTGCGGACTCCTTCCCCTTGTTTTACTGCAATCGAAATTCAGAAGGTGCGCATTGTAGCAGAATCGCCTTTGCTCCCGGCAAGCCAATCAGGCCGCAACGGCATTTCCGTCACGGCCATCGATTTCTCGGATCACGGGATCGAAGCAGGGACCCGGCCACCGTTCCGATCCGGGCCCTCGTCGCGCCCGTCAGCTCATATACATGCCGCCGTTGACGTGAAGGGTCGCGCCGGTGATATAGGCGGCCTGCGGTGAAGCGAGAAACGCCACGACCGCGGCCACGTCTTCCGGATTTCCGAGGCGCCCCAGGGGAATTTGCTGCAGCAGCGCCTCGCGCTGCGCGTCCGTGAGCACTCGAGTCATGTCCGTATCGATGAAGCCGGGGGCGACGCAATTGACGGTGATGCCGCGGCTGCCTATCTCGCGCGCGAGCGACCGCGTCAACCCCGCGATTCCGGCCTTCGCCGCCGCATAATTGATTTGGCCGGCGTTGCCGCTCGAGCCGACCACTGAGGTGATGTTGATGATACGGCCCGAGCGTGCCTTCATCATGCCTCGCATGACGGCTTTGCAAAGCCGGAACACCGATTTGAGATTGGTATCGATCACCGTGTCCCACTCGGCCTCCTTCATGCGCATCGCGAGGTTGTCCTGGGCGATGCCGGCGTTGTTGACGAGAATGGAAACCGTGCCGTGGGCCTGCTCGATCTCGGCCACCAGGCGCTCGATGTTCGCCGCGATCCGCACGTCGAGCTGCGCTCCCTTTCCCCGAATCTGCACCTGGGAGAGGTACGCCGTGATGGATTGCGCGCCGGCATCGGTGGTGGCCGTGCCGACAACGGTCGCGCCTCCGCCGCCCAGCATCAGAGCGATCGACCTGCCGATTCCGCGCGTTGCGCCGGTCACCAGCGCAACCTGGCCCCTGAGATCCATCATGCGGCGTTCGACAACTGAGCCCCCTGCTCGAGACCCGTACGGTCGGAGAGTGCAACGCCCTGCAGTCCCTCGGCCGTGCGTCTGACGAGCGGCGCGAGAACTTTTCCCGGGCCGCATTCGAAAATCTGCTTCACGCCTTGTGCCGCCATTTCCCTCACGCACTCGACCCAGCGCACCGGATGGTCGGCCTGAGTCACCAGCGCCTCCTTGACTCCTGAGGCGTCGGTGTGGCTCTTCGCGTCCACATTGTGGATGACCGGGATTCGCGGAGAATTCACTGCGACTGTCTCGAGTGCTTCTCTTAGCCTCGCTGCAGCCGGGGCCATCAACGAGGAGTGAAATGGAGCGCTCACCGGCAGTGCCATTGCCCGCTTCGCGCCGCGCGCCTTTGCGGCCTCGATCGCGCGCCGCACGGCGCCCGCGTGTCCAGCGATGACCACCTGTCCGGGCGCATTGAAGTTTACCGCCTCGCAGACATCGCCCTGTGCGGCTTCCGCGCACGCCGACTTCACCCCTTCGTCATCCAGGCCGAGAATCGCAGCCATTGCGCCCGTGCCCTGCGGCACCGCTTCCTGCATCGCCCGGCCGCGCAGGCGCACAAGGGGGAGGCAATCGGCGAAGGAGATTGAACCGGCCACTACGAGCGCGGTGTACTCGCCGAGGCTGTGGCCCGCGAGGAGCGCGGGTTCGGCGCCGCCCGACTCCCGCCACGCGCGCCAGGCACAGATGCCCGCCGTCACCATGACCGGCTGGGTATTGACGGTTCTGTTGAGTTCCTCCTCGGGACCTTCGGCGATCAACTTGGCGAGGTCCTGCTTCAGGACTTCGGATGCTTCGGCAAGCGTCTCACGGATCGCGGGCATGTCGCCGTAGCCGGCGAGCATTCCCGCCGACTGGGATCCTTGGCCTGGAAATACCATCGCGAACTTCACCTCGATTACATCTCCACCAGTGATGCGCCCCAGGTGAAGCCGCCGCCTACGCCCTGGAGCATGACTTTGTGGCCCGGCTTGATGCGCCCGTCTCGGATCGCCAGATCGAGCGCGAGAGGCACCGAGGCGGCCGACGTATTGCCGTGACGATCCACGGTGACGATGAGCTTCGACAATTCGATGCCGAGCTTCCTCGCGGTCGCCTCGAGTATGCGCACGTTGGCCTGGTGCGGAATGAGCCAGTCGACATCCGCGGGGGTGAGAGCGCACATGGCCAGAGTCTCGCGCGCGACTTCGTCCAGCACCTTGACCGCGAACTTGAAAACCGCTTGCCCGTCCATCTGCAGAAACGGCGACCCGACGATCTTGCCGCCGCACACATTGCCGGGCACGGAAAGGATGTCCACGTAAGACCCGTCGGCATGCAGCGCGCTCGCCATGATACCGGGCTTGGAGTCCGCCCGGAGTATCACTGCGCCGGCGCCATCGCCGAACAGCACCGCCGTGCCGCGATCTTTCCAGTCGAGGATACGCGAATACACCTCGGCGCCGACGATCAGAGCACAGCGATGCTGGCCCGATCGGATCATTTTGTCGGCGATCGCCAGGGCATATACGAAGCCGCTGCAGACGGCCTGAATATCGAACGCGGCGCAGCCCTTTATTCCCAGCTTCGCCTGCATGATGCAGGCCGTGCTCGGAAAAATGTAGTCGGGCGTCGCCGTGGCCACGATGATGAGATCGATTTCCTGCGGGACGACTCGCGCCGCGGCAAGCGCCGCGCGGCTCGCCTCGAGACCGAGGTCGCTGGAGGCCTGCGAGGGTTCGGCGATGTGACGCTGGCGAATTCCGGTGCGCGTCCGGATCCATTCGTCGGTGGTATCCATTTGTCCGGCCAGATCGTCGTTGGTGACGATCTTCGGCGGCAAATAGCTCCCGGTGCCGATGATGCGCGACCAGATCACGCTTCCACCGCTTCCGAATTCCCTCGCTCGGCCTGACCGAACCGCCGCATCAGGCGATGCAGCACTTCATTGCGCACCTCCTCCATTGCCCGCTCAATGGCGCGCTCGAATCCGAACACGTCGGCAGAGCCGTGGCTCTTCACGACGATGCCTTTCAGTCCGAGCAAAGTCGCGCCGTTGAAGCGGCGCGGGTCAAGGCGCTTGCGGAACGCGTAGATCGCCGGCATGACGATTACGCCGGCCAGCCTGGCGATAACGCTGCGCATGAACTCCTGGCGAATGAAGCTGCGCACCATCTGCACCATTCCCTCGGACGCCTTGAGCATGACGTTGCCGACGAAACCGTCGCACACCACCACGTCGGCTTCCCCCTTGTAGATTCCGCCGCCCTCGATGTTGCCGATGAAATTGACTTCGCTTTCGCGCAACAGCTCTGCCGCTTTCTTCACCACCTCGTTGCCTTTGATGTCCTCCTCGCCGATGTTGAGCAGGCCGACGCTCGGCCGGTCCTTGTGCTCAACCGCGGCGACCAGCGTCGCCCCCATGATGGCGAACTGCAGCAAGTGCTCCGGCCCGCAGTCGACGTTGGCGCCGAGATCGAGGACGTAGGTGCTGCCGCGCATGCTGGGCAGCGCGGCGATGATCGCGGGGCGGTCGATGCCCGGAAGCATCTTGAGAACGAAGCGTGACACCGCCATCAGCGCCCCCGTGTTGCCGGCGCTGACGCAGGCATGCGCTTCGCCGTTCTTGACGAGCTCTACCGCGACGCGAATTGACGAATCCTTCTTGTTGCGCAGCGCGAGCGCCGGAGATTCGTCCATCAGCACGACCTCGCTTGCGTGGTGCACGCGCAGGCGCGGACTGGACCGGGAGCCGCGCGCCTTCAGCTCCGCTTCGATGGCGTCGCGCAAGCCCACCAGGACGACATCGACGTCTGAGTTGGATTTCAGGAAATTGAGCGCCGCCGGCACGGTGACGTGCGGACCATGATCGCCGCCCATGCAATCGATGGCTACTGTGATTTCCATGAAGCGCGGTGCGAAGCGATTCCTGCTTCGCTCACTGGGAGGGCCGATGCCGACTCTGTCCGGTCACTGCGGCCAGGTGGAGCCCTACTCGCTCTTGGTCTTGACGACCTTCTTGCCGCGATAGTAACCGCTCGGGCTGATGTGATGGCGCAAATGCACTTCGCCCGTCGTCGGCTCGACCGCGAGCGGCGGATTGGTGAGGAAATCGTGAGCGCGGTGCATGCCGCGCTTCGACGGGGATTTCTTGTTTTGCTGGACTGCCATATGGGAGCTCCTTCAATCTCATATCACCGGACGGTGCACGCACGCTGCATGCCGCGGCACCATCGGCAATGCCAGAATAACCTCGTCCTCGACAAGCTGTCCGACATCCATGCGGCGGGATGCGAGCACGCGGTCGATCTCGTCGTCGGCTTCCGCGACCTCGCGCAGGTTCTCGGCGAGCTGCAACTCGGCATCGATCGCGATGGGAACCGGGAGCGGATCGAGACAACGCTGACAAGGCACCTGCACCGATCCTCTTACCGACAACCGCAAACACCGCTTGCCGTTGCTCGCCCTTCCCCCGCGCAGGTGATACTCCAGCCCCTGGGTCGAGCACTGCACCTTCGCCAGGCGCGGCAGTTGCTCCAGGCCCAGCACTCCCCGCTGTTCCAGTGCGGCGCGGGCAAAATGGAGGCTGTCTATCACCCCCGCTTGCGGCATAAGGGGCGCATGATATTATGTTTGCTCTTCGGTGTCAAAAGAAATTCCAAGTTGTTCAGAGCGTTACTGCACTTTTTGATCTTCCTGGCCGCGGCCGCGCCCGCGTTCGCCCAAGTCTACAAGTGGGTGGACGAACGCGGCGTGACTCACTATGGCGAGCGACCGCCGCAGGGCAGCAAGGCAAGCGAAGTACCGAACCGGCTTGCTTCGCCCGCTCCGGGCGGTGCCGCTGCTGAGGCGAACAATCCGAAGGATCCGAGCCCCGAGCAAAGCCAGGCGCGGCCGAAGGATCAGGATGCCCGTCAAAGCCCCACTAAGACCGAAAGCAGGCAGGACGTGGAAGCGGCCAAGCGCCAGCAGCTTTGCAACCAGCAACGTGCCCTGCTCGAGCGTTTGAAGCAAAGCCCGCCCAGCTTCACGCTGAACGAAAAGGGCGAGCAGATACCCCTGGACAATTCAGCCGCCATCGCGCGGCAGGAAAAATTCGCCGCCGAGCAATGCAGACTGTAGCGCCATTCCAGGCGTGACTCTCGAAGGCCCGACGCATGCAGCTCGTTCTCGCTTCAAGCTCGCGCTATCGGCGCGCCCTTCTCGGGCGGCTCGGAATCCCGTTCTCGGTCGCCGATCCGGAAGTCGTGGAAGGAGCCCGTCCCGGCGAAGCGCCTGAGGGCACGGCGCGGCGGCTCGCGGAGGCCAAATCGCTGGCGGTCGCGAACCGCTTTCGCGACGCGCTGATCATCGGCTGCGATCAGGTCGCCGTGGGAAACGGCGAAGTGCTCGGCAAGCCGGGTACTCGCGAGAACGCGGTGCGCCAGCTGCGCGCCTTATCGGGCAGCGAGGCGGTGTTTTACACGGCGGTGTGCGTGCACAACACCTCGGTCGGGAGAAGCAGCATCCGCGTGGTCCCCTGCCGCGTCACTTTCCGCAAGCTCGACGACGGAACCATCGATCGCTACCTCGCTCGAGAGCAACCCTACGACTGCGCCGGCAGCGCGAAGGCCGAGGGCCTGGGAATCGCGCTGATTGCGAAGATGGAAGGCGAGGACCCGAGCGCGCTCATCGGCTTGCCGCTGATCGCGCTGGTCGATCTGCTGCAAGAGCAAGGGTTGAATGTCCTCTGACCGCAGAGGCTCACTTTATCTTCTGCCTAACACGCTGGGTGACGCCGCGCCGGAGGCAGTTATTCCGGCGGGCGTGCTCGATCGCGCCCGTTCGCTCGATTACATCATTGCCGAGGACCCCAAAGCGGCGCGCGCTTTCCTGAAGCGCATCACGCCGACGCGACCGCTGCAGAGCATCCGCGTCGAACGGCTCGACCACAATACCGGGGCAAGGGATATTCAGACTTTCCTCGAGCCGCTCCTCAGCGGCAGCGATGCCGGACTTCTTTCCGAAGCAGGCTTACCCGCTGTTGCCGATCCGGGCGCAAGCCTGGTGCGCCTCGCGCACGAGCAAAACATCCGCGTCGTGCCCCTGAGCGGCCCTTCGTCCCTCGTACTTGCGCTCGCCGCCTCCGGCCTCGACGGGCAGCGCTTCGCGTTCCACGGCTACCTTCCCATCGCGGAAACTGAACTCGTCTCCGCATTGAAGGAATGCGAACGCCAGTCGCGGCGGCTCAGGCAGACGCAGATATTCATCGAGACGCCCTACCGCAACGATCGAACTCTGGCGGCGATGCTGCGCGCTCTCGCCCCGGATACGCTCGTGTGCGTCGCCGCGGACCTGACGCTCGAATCGGAAACGGTGAAAACGCGACCCGTTGCGGCATGGCGCGGAGAAACGCCGCAACTCAAGGGACGACCCACGGTATTCCTGCTGCTCGCCGGGTAATCACGCCGGGTCCCGCCCGGCGAACTCAGCGAATGTTGACTTGTCCTTGCGTAAGCACCTTCGCGAGCGCACCGGCCATCACCGCGCCGAAACGCTTGGCGAAACGCTCGGTGAAATCCTGCTTCTTCGTGTAATCGAAGATGTCCTCGGCCTTGATCACCTCGCGAGCGACGAAATCGACGCTGCCAAAGCCGTCCGAAAGTCCCAGCTCGATGCTTCTCGCGCCCGTCCACAGCAGCCCGGAGAAAAGATCGGAGCTCTCGTGCAGCCGCTTTCCCCGCCCTTTCCTCACGACATCGATGAATTGCTTGTGGATTTCGTCCAGCATCGACTGTGCGTGGCGCTTCTGCTTGTCGTCGACCGGTGAAAACGGGTCGAGGAAGGCCTTGTTCTCGCCCGAGGTAAGGGCGCGCCGCTCGACGCCGAGTTTCTCCATGGTGCCGGTGAAACCCCAGCCGTCCATGATCACGCCGATCGACCCGATGATGCTCGCCTTGTCCACGTAGATCCTGTCGGCGGCGGCCGCGATGTAGTAGCCGCCCGAAGCGCAGATGTCCTCGACCACGGCATACATGGGAACGTTGGGATAAATGCCCCGCAGGCGGCGGATTTCGTCGTAGATGATTCCGGCTTGCACCGGGCTGCCGCCCGGCGAATTGATGCGCAGGATCACGCCCTGGGTATTCTTGTTCTTGAACGCATTCTGTAGGGCCTCGGTGACGCGGTCGGCGCTCGCGTCGCTTTTGGGGTCGATTACGCCCACCACATCGACCAGCGCGGTATGCTTGCCCGAAGTGAGGCCGTCGTGTCCACGCCAGTCGAGCACGAGCAGCACCAGCAGCGTGAGATAGGCAAAGCCCAGCAGCTTGAAAAAAATGCTCCAGCGGCGGGCGCGGCGCTGCTCCCTGAGAGCCGCGGTTGCCAGCGTCTCGATCACGTCCCGCTCCCAGTTACCTTCGGACACCCGGATCACCCTTGATGATTACACGGCCATCCCGCTCCTCGACGGGGACCGTGATGAGTCCCTCCTCGAAGCAAGGGCCGCGCAGACATCGGCCTGTATGCGGTGCGTAGGTCGCACCGTGCGTCGAGCATATCAAATGCAGGCCCCAGACATCAAAAAACTTTCCGGGTTTCCAGTCCAGCTCCATCGGCATGTGCGCGCAGCGGTTGAGGTAAGCGTAGACCCGGCCCCGGTAGCGCACCGCGAACGCCGGCTCGGGCCTTCCTTCCACTTCGAGCTCGAAGCGTACCCCGTCGCCTGAGTCCGTGAGATCGGCGCTCGAGCAAATTACGCGTTCTGAGCCAGCCATCGTGTCAGCTCATCGATATTTTCCAAGCAGGCAAGGGGCGCGAGCGCGACGAGGTCGCTCCTGGGGTGCGCCCCGTGACTCAGCGCGATCGCCTGCACTCCGGCGTGTGCCGCCATCTGAAGATCGTGCACTGTATCTCCGATCATAAGGGTATTGACCGGGTCCGTGCCCAGTTCCTCCATGAGTTCCAAAAGCATGTCGGGCGCAGGCTTCGATGCGCACTGGTCCGCGCATCGCGAGGCGGCGAACAAAGGCCGCAGGCCCGTATTGTCCAGCGCCCGCGCCAGGCCCGCTCGGCTCTTTCCGGTGGCGATGGCGAGAATGTGGCCGCGAGCTTTGAGACCCGCGAGCATCGCCCGGGCTCCCGGAAACAGCGGGATCTCGGGATCGCGCGCGAGAAAATGCCTGCGGTACGACTCCACCACCTTGCCGTAGTCGTCTGCGGGCAAGCCCGGAATTGCGTACGAAAGCGCATCCTTCAGTCCTAGACCGATGACATGGCTCGCTCGCGCTTCATCGGGCACGGTCAGCCCGAGCTCGCGGCAGGCGGCCTGAATGCAAGCAACGATGGTGCGTGCCGAATCGATCAGCGTTCCGTCCCAGTCGAAGACGAGCAAGGGATAGCGCATCAGCTTCCGAGGGCGTCGAGAAAACGCGACAAGTCTTCGGGAAGCGGTGCATGCAGTTTCAGCGCTTTCCCGGAAAGCGGATGCCCGAACTCCAGTTCCCCTGCGTGCAGGAACATGCGCTTCAGGCCCTGCTTCGCCAATCCTCGGTTGAGCTCGAAGTCGCCGTACTTGTCATCGCCCGCGATCGGAAATCCGAGATGGGTGAGATGGACGCGGATTTGATGGGTACGGCCGGTGAGGAGCTCCGCCGACAGCAGCGTGTAATCGCGGATTTCCTTCTTCTTCCGGAAAACCGTTTGCGACTCTCTGCCCTCGCGATCGACGCTGACGCGCCGCTCTCCGGAACGGGTGAGGAATTTTTTCAGCGGAAGGCTGACATGCTGCTTGTCGTTGCGCCAGCGTCCCTTCACCAGGGCCAGGTATTCCTTCCTCACCCGGCCCTCGCGAAGCGCGGCGTGCAGCGCGGTCAACGCCGAGCGTTTCTTGGCAAGGACGAGCAGTCCCGAGGTCTCGCGATCGAGCCGGTGCGCGAGCTCCAGGAACCTGATCTGTGGCCGCGCGGCCCGCATCTGCTCAATGACCCCGAAGCTGATGCCGCTCCCGCCGTGCACCGCAGTGCCGGCCGGCTTGTCCACGACCAGCAGCGCGTCGTCCTCGTAGATCACCGGCAGATCGAGGGGCGGCACGGTCTTCTGCGCGCGCCGGGGCAGGCGCAGCGGCGGAATCCGCACCCGGTCCCCCGGCTGCAGGCGGTAGGTCGCATCGACGCGGCGGCTGTTGACCCTCACCTCGCCACTGCGCAGAATGCGGTAGACGTGGCTGCGCGGCACCCCCTTACAGAGGCGTAGTAGAAAATTGTCCACGCGCTGGCCTTCGCTCGCGCTATCGACCTCAACTGTCAAGGCGTTGCTTAAATCCTTCATTTTGTTTATGATCTGCCCGCTGCTTCCGCTGCGGGACGGCTGCTTGTATATGCGACGGTGCGAATCTTCGCCCCCAGACAAGACTGGCTACCCTGTCCCCGGTTCCGCCGCTGCTCGAGGCCTAGGCCGGATTTTGCGAGCGCACGAACCCGAAGCGAGCAAAGGCGGTTGGTTATCCAACCAGTGATAGTAATTGAACAGCGCGCCAACAGCATATCGGCAGGATTTACGGTCCTGCAATGCAGCGACTGGAACCCGACAAGCCAAACTACCGCGTTCTCATGATCCCAGGATCGAAGATGCGAGACCAGCCTGCCCCACAATAGGCTCTTGGTTTGTCCTGCCCGTGCGCG
>VBCT01000215.1 GCA_005882235.1 Betaproteobacteria bacterium | reverse complement strand
AGCGCCCGGTGATCGTCTACACTCCGCAGGTGCTGCTGCAGGGGCAGGACTTCCGCCGCTGGTCGGGCGGGGAATTCGCAGAACAGGTGATGCGCATCAATTCCCGCCCGGCGCGCGCGAGGATCGCGCTCACAATCCGCGCGGTCGCGCCCGAGGCCATCCACGCCGAGCTTTCCGCAATGCTCATCGATCCGGCCGAGAAAAAAAACGCCGCGGTGTACCTGGCCGCGTACGAGAACAAGCTCGCGAGCGACGTGGCCGCCGGCGAGAACCGGGGCAAGCGGCTCGAGCACGATTTCGTGGTGCGCGAGTGGATCGGCCCGATCGGCTTCAGCGAGGGCCTGAAGATCGATGAGAGACGCGCACTGCCGCTGCTCCCGGGCACGAACGCCAAGAACTTAGGCGTTGCGGCCTTCGTGCAGAACCGCGCGACGAGCGACGTGCTCCAGGCGCTGATGCTGCCGGTTTGCGAGAGCTAAGCCTTAAGCACCGCGAGCGCGAACAAGCCCCACGCCGCGAGAAAATCGGAAGACGCACACCGCGACCTCATGATGCCGGACAAGAATTTCTTCGCCAACGCGGCGCTCGTCCTCGCGTCCACGGTCCTCGGTGTCACGCTGCTGTTGGCGGCCGGCGAGATGACTCTGCGCTGGCGATACGGCGCGCTGCCGACGGAGTGGCGCGTCCCGATGAAAACTTACGACGAGCGGCGCGGCTGGGCGCTGCAGCCGGGCCACTACTCGTACTTCGACACCAAGGCAGCGCGCCGCGTGGACATCAGCATCAACGAGCTCGGCCTGCGCAACCGGCCGCTCTCGCGCGAGTCCGAGCCGGGAGTGGAGCGGATCACGCTGCTGGGTGATTCTTTCGTCTTCGGCGCGCCGCTCGATGAGGACCACACGATCAGCGCCCGGCTGCAGGCGCGTGCGGGCGAGTCTTTCGAAGTCGTGAACGTCGGGGTGCCGGGTTACGGCACCGGCCAGCAATATCGCCTGGTGGAGGAATTGCAGGCGAGGGGATACCGGCTGGGCCGCAAGCTCGTGCTGGCCTTTTTCACCAACGACATCCAGGACAACCTCGGCCTGGACTATTCCACCATGAGCCGCAATCGCGTGCAGCCGGCGTTCAACGTCGACGCTGCCGGAAACCTGCAGCAGACCTTGAGCGAGCCGCCGCGCGCGCCGACCGGCCAAGGCACCGGCGATTGGCTCGGCAGCCTGCTGTTCTTCGAGCTCCTTCGTTACCAACTCGAGGTGGTGCTGGTGTCCCATCCGAGCATCCTGCGCACCCTCGAGGCGGTGGGTATGGCGCCGGCGCTTCCCCGCACGCCGGGAATCGTCGCCGGCTGGTACGGGTCGCAATGGGAAGCGCATTGGGCCGTGACCGCGGGCGTACTCGAGTACCTAGTCAAAGCGCTGCGGGCAATGCCCGAGGCGCCGGAGCTGTTCATCGCCTTCGTGCCCTCTCCCTTCCAGGTGCACGAATCGTTCAAGCTCACCGTCGTCGCCGGCGCGAGTAGCGACGCCCGCTACGCAAGTTTCCTGGCCGATCCCGATCGGCCGCAGCGCGTGCTGCAGGTCCTCGCTCGGCGTCTGGACGTGCATTTCATCGATCTCACCCCCGCGCTGCGCCAGGCGGCGGCGCATTCGGTCGTCTACTTTCCGCGCGAGGGTCACTTCAACGAACTGGGCTGCGATATCGCGGCTCAGGTGATCTTCGAGCAGGCGATCAAGGAGCGTGGCCGCGGGTCACGAGCTTCCCATGACTGAGGCGCGCAAACTGCGGCAGCGCCAGCTTGGACGGGTGCGTTCATGAACGTCGCCTTGGATGGCCAATTTTACGCTCGCGCCGCGTATACAATGCCCGTACCTGAACGGAGGAGGGGTCATGCGAAAACTACTGCTCGCGGCATTTCTGTTCGCCGCATCGTCCGCTTTTGCCCAGTATCCACAGCGCCCGATCCAGCTCATCGTGCCCTGGGGCGCGGGCGGCGGCACCGATGCGACGGCGCGCATCATCGGAAGCCTGATTGAGAGGGAGCTGAAGCAGCCGGTGAACGTGGTGAACCGCACCGGTGGCTCGGGCGTGGTGGGCCACCAGGCGATCGCGTCTTCGGTGCCCGACGGCTACACGCTCGGCCTGATCACGGTCGAGATCACGATGATGCATCACGTGGGTCTTACGCCGCTCAAGCACACCGATTACACGCCCATCGGTCTCGTCAACGCCGATCCCGCGGGTGTCAACGTGCGTGTCGATTCGCCCTACAAATCGGTCAAGGATCTGCTGCAGGCGATCAAGGCGAACCCGGGGAAGATGAAGGCCTCAGGCACCGGGCAGGGCGGCATCTGGCATCTCGCCATCGCCGGGCTCCTCAAGGACCAGGGAATCGATCCGAACGCGCTGCCGTGGGTGCCGTCGAACGGCGCCGCGCCCGGGCTGCAGGACATGGTCGCCGGCGGCGTCGACGTGGTGCCCTGCTCCATTCCCGAAGCACGCTCGATGATCGACGCGGGCAAGGTGCGCGCGCTCGCCATCATGGATGCAAGCCCGCCCGCGCTTTACCCGGGCCTGCCGACGCTCAAGCAGGAGCTGGGCACCAACTGGCAGATCGCAGCCTGGCGTGTGATTGCCGCCCCGAAAGGAATTCCCGCCGGCGCGCAGCGTACCCTCGTCACCGCCCTGAAAAAGGTCTATGACTCGAAGGAGTACAAGGACTTCATGGCGAGTCGCGGCTTCGGCGTGGTGTGGGCCGATCCCCAGGAAACCGCCAAGTTCATGGCCGCCTCGGACGCAAACCTCGGAGCGGCGCTCAAGGCAGTAGGGTTAGCAAAATAAAGATCAACGACGCGCTGAGCGGCGCGGCGCTGGTCGCGCTCGCCGCGGTCATCCTCTGGCATATCCAGGGGTTTCCCGCCATGCCGGGCCAGAAATTCGGCCCGGCGTGGTTTCCCGGGCTGATTGCAGTGGGTCTTGCAATCTGCGGCGCGCTTCTCGTTCGCGCCGGCTTGCGTGAGCGCGGGCCGCTCTTCGCGATGCCGCAGTGGATGCAGCGGCGCCGCCCGCGCCGCGCGGTTGCCGCAATCCTAGCGGGTCTCGTCGCCTACATCCTGCTCGCGGACGCGCTCGGGTTTCACATCACCGGGATCCTGATCCTCGCGGTGTGGATGCGCGCGCTCGGCGCATCGTGGCGCGTCACCGCGCTGGTCGCGGTCGTTGCCACAGTGGTGATCCACTTCGCGTTCTACAAGGTGCTGCGCGTGCCGCTGCCCTGGGGTGTGCTCGAACGATGGGCGTTCTAGCTCAAGCCTTCGCGCTGGTCTTCGACCCGTACGTGCTTTGGGTCATCCTCGCGTCGGCGGCCTTTGGTCTCTTCGTGGGCGCGGTGCCGGGCCTCACCGCGACGATGGCGACGGCGCTCCTCGTGCCGGTCACCTTCTTCATGCCGCCGGTTCCCGCGATCGCGTCGATCGTCACGGCGACCGCGATGGCGATCTTCGCGGGCGACATCCCGAGCTGCCTGTTGCGGATGCCGGGAACGCCGGCGTCGGCCGCCTATACCGATGAAGCTTACGCGCTGACGAAGAAAGGTCAGGGCGAGCTCGCGCTCGGCGCGGGGCTGGTGTTCTCGGTCATCGGCGGGCTCTTCGGCACCGCGGTATTGATCGCGGCGGCGCCCGCGCTCGCCGAGGTGGCGCTCAAGTTCTCGTCGTTCGAGTACTTCTGGCTGGTGGTGCTCGGACTTTTC
>VBCT01000214.1:14044-14920 GCA_005882235.1 Betaproteobacteria bacterium | reverse complement strand
ACCATTCCGTTCTCGCTGAGCGAGAGCCTGGGCGACACCATGAAAACACTGGCGCTCGAGGCGCACCGAAAGGGCCTGGAGCTCGCCTATGAAATCCGACCCGACACCCCCGACGCGCTGCTCGGCGACCCGGTCAGATTGGGCCAGATCGTACTCAACCTGGTGGGCAATGCAATCAAGTTCACCGAGCGCGGCGAAGTGGTGATGCGCGTTCAACCCCAATCGAGTGATGGCGCCGAGGTGAACTGTTATTTCACCGTAAGCGACACCGGAATCGGAATCGACCGGGAAAAACAGACCGCTATCTTCGCACCGTTTCTCCAGGGCGATACCTCGACGACGCGTCTTTACGGCGGCACCGGCCTTGGGCTGACCGTTTCGGAGCGTCTGGTGGAAATGATGAACGGCAAGATCTGGGTCGACAGCGAGCCGGGCAAGGGAAGCATTTTTCACTTCACGGTACGTTTCGGCCTGCAGAAAGTGGCGCAAGGCGAACAGGTGGCGATCGATTTCAAGGAGCTGCGGGCTCTGGTTGTGGAAGATCATGCGCTCAGCCGCCGCATCCTCGTGGACGCGCTGAAACGATGGAACGTCGAGGCGCACGAAGCCGAAAGCTGCGAGTCCTTGACGGAAACCTTGGAACAGGCGAAACGTGCAAAGGCGCCGTTCCGGCTGGTGCTTCTGGATGACACTCTGCGGGGCGTGGATAGCTATGAACTCGCCGTGCAGATGCGGAAGAACCCGCGCCTCGGGGTGGAGTCCGTGATCGTGCTCGGTTCTGCGCTGCGGCGCGAGGAAAAACGGGACCGCCTCGATGGCGAGATGTTGTCCTGCCTCACAAAGCCGGTCAAGCGATCGGAACTTCTGGATGCCCTC
>VBCT01000214.1:0-14038 GCA_005882235.1 Betaproteobacteria bacterium | reverse complement strand
CGTCGGGGCGCTCGCAAAGAATCAAGCCGGCGCTGCATATTTTGCTGGTCGAGGACAATCCTGTAAATCGCAGGCTCGCCCAGCACGTGCTCGAGAAAGAGGGTTACACAGTCGCCGCCGTGGACAACGGGGCTGCCGCGCTAAAAACGCTCGAACGCGAGCGTTTCGATCTTGTCCTCATGGACGTGCAGATGCCCAGAATGGACGGGATCGAAACCACCACGGCAATTCGAGACCGGGAAAAGATTACCGGGGGATACATTCCCATCGTCGCGTTGACCGCGCATGCGATGGTGGGTGATCGCGAACACTGCCTGAAGGCGGGCATGGACGGCTATTTGATCAAGCCCATCCAGCCGGCGACGCTGCTCGAAGCGATCGAGCAGCTGCATCTTGTCTCCGCCGGGCGGCCAAATTCTGCGCGTGCCGAAAAGATCGTGCTCGATCGGGCGAAGTTGCTCGATCGGGTCGACGGCGACATGCAGCTGCTAGGCGAGATTACCAAAATGTTTCTGCAGGAGTGCGACCCGCTCATGGCAAGTGCCCGCGAGGCGATGAAAACCGGGAACGCCGGACGTTTTGCCTACGACATCCATACCCTGCGCGGGATGTTTCGCAGCCTGTCCGCAACCGCGGCGCAGGAAGCGGCGGGAAAACTGGAGGAGCTCGATTTGGTGAAGAATCTGGAAAAAGTACAGGCGGCCTACGCACTACTCGAGCAGGAAGCGCAAGCGCTCAAGGCCGAGCTCGGCGGGACGATCGACAAGACAGTCGCTTCCTCGGGGGTGATGTGAGGGTAAGCTCGAAAAAAAACCCCGGCGAGCGCCGGGGCCGCCTGCCCGCATCCGCACCGGGAGGGAGGGGAGGTGCTTTACAAGCAGAATTTCATCATAACGAATTAGAATTCCGTCTGCTATAGCGCAACCGTTAATTTTCTGTGGTGAGCGAGCGACCGTAGGTAGCTGCCACGCTACTTTTTGAGGGGAGCGTCAAAACCAAGGCTCCTTCGATGCAAGAAAATCGGGGGGAGCACCTATCAGGAAATACCTTACACACTTTGGAAATCTGATCCGTAGAGGCCAATCGCATTGTCAAAATTATTCATTTTCCCTTGCTACCAACTAATATTTTCTTGCGCAGCTAGTTTGCGAACCATCGCATCGGATTTTCCCGGTTATCCGAGGCCGAGGCGGGAGGAGATCCGGCGCCCTGTAAAGCGATACGGCGCCCTGTAAAGATGTTGTACAAAGTCACCATCGAGCCCGGGTATTTGAAGGCAGAGCTTTTCAATCGCGAGACGATGGAAGAGACGCGGGAATTTTTGCAAATCGTTGCGGGCGCCGCGATGAGACATCAGCGGTCGTGCGTGCTGATCTGCGTGAATTCCTCGAACCCGGTTTTCACGGTCGAGAGGTCTGGATTTCTCGCGTACTTCAGGAGACTCGCCACCGATCCGTCACATAAGATCGCGCTGATCGGAGATTCCGAGGAGCTGGGCATCTCCCATCAGTACATCGAATTGATAGGGCGCCAGCACGGCGTCAACGTTCAGAGTTTTCGAGACGAAGCGTCTGCGCTCAAGTGGTTCAATGGGAGGCGATGATGCCGCCGCAACCGGAACCGCTTCTCCGAGCCGGTTAGGCTGTCGGACATATGTCGGGGGGGCTCGGCGACGTTTCGCGCCCGCGGGAGGGAGGGTCTGCGACAGCTTCCGACTCCTCCTTTCGGCTCACGCTCTGTGACATTTTCGTTACCTGAATTGACGCATGACGGAGGCATAATCTCCCAATTAAGCTCCGTTTGTCTGGGATAGGCCCCGAAGGGGCTCGTTGGGCATCGGATTGGGCATTGGGTGAAAAATCGGGAGGTTCGTGGCCACGATTCTTGTCGTCGAGGACAGGCCCGTCAATCTGCGGTTCGTTGCGACGCTGCTCGGGGACCGGGGGCACCGTGTGCTGGAGGCCCGGAACGGCGAGGAAGCGCTGCGGATCGTTCGCGCCGAAAGCCCCGATTTGGTGATCATCGACATACTCACGTCGGGCATGGACGGTTGTCAGTTCGTCCTCAACCTGCGCTCGGAGCCGAACTCGGTCCAGCCGCGGATCGTGTTTCGGGCCGCCGCTCATATCGCGGCCGAAGCCGAGGCACTGGCAACCACCTTCGGCGCGTCTTTCATTGCGAAGCCCGTCAACCCGGAGACGCTGCTGGCGGTCGTCGATGCGGCTCTTTCCGGGCCGAGCGCACTCCCGCTGGAGGTGCATTCGGAAGATAGATCCATCGACTCGTTCCTGCGCCCGATCGCCCGTAAGCTCCACCGGCATATCGCGAATCTCGAGCGGCTGAACGCCCAACTGGGTCGGGGCGTCGCCCAGCGCGACGCGCAGCTCGACGTGGTGAGAGCGGCGCTGGACCAGGAGATCAAAAAGCGGCTATTGGCGGAGGGGGAACTGACGCAGGCAAACCTCCGCTTGAAGGACCAGGTTGTGCATGATGGGCTGACCGGCCTCCATAACCGCCGCTACCTCGAGGCGCACGGCGCAGCGCGCTGCCTTTCGGCATAATGATGATCGACGTCGACAACTTCAAGCGCTTCAACGACACGCTCGGCCACGCGGCAGGGGATGCGGTGCTGCGTGCGATAGGCCAGTACATGCTGTCCCTTGCGCGGGGCGAGGATATCGTCTCCCGCTATGGCGGCGAGGAGTTCGTTCTGGTCATGGCTCCTGCCCAGCAGGGAATTGTCGCGGAGCGGGCCGAAAAGCTCCGCCGGGACGTGCAGAACCTCGAGATCGAGTACGAGGGCCGGCGGGTCGGACCCATCACGGTTTCCGTCGGCATCGGGATATTTCCCGACCACGGCGAGAACGGGCAGGAAGTGCTGCGTGCCGCCGACGCCGCCCTTTATCAAGCCAAGCGATCGGGGCGCAACTGCGTCGTCGTTGCGGACAAGGTGAAGGCGTGATCGTCTCATCGAGCCCTTTTGCCGCGATTCTCCCGGTCTCCGTCCGCGGTTTGATGACCTTGGCGCCGGCGGCCCGCTAGAATAAGGGGCCACGCGGGAACGCGGTGCGAAATCGGTCTCTGGGATCGTAGGCGACGAAGTGGTAGCTGAAACCTCCTGCCCCGTCGAGAACGCGAGACTCGCGCGAGGCCTCGCGCCAGCGTAAGCGGTCGAACTCCGGGAAGAAAGCGTCGCCCTCGAAATCGCGCTCGATCTCGGTCATATAGAGGCGGGAGGCGATCGGAATAGCGAGCGCGTAGATCTGCGCGCCCCCGATGACGAATGCGTCCCGGGGCTCGACCACCGCCGCGAGAGCGGCATCGAGCGAACGCACTGCGCGGCAGCCCGAGCGCGTCCAATCGGGCGAGCGGGTGATCACGATGGTGTCTCGTCCGGCAAGCGGCCCGCCGATCGATTCAAACGTTCGGCGACCCATGATCACTGCGTGACCAAGCGTAAGCTGCCTGAAACGCCTCAGGTCCTCCGGCAGGTGCCAGGGCATGCGGTTGCGGTGGCCGATGACGCCGTTGCTCGCCACGGCGGCGATGATGGCGACGCGCGAAAAGCCGGTCATTTCGGGTCGACGGAACGGGAGAGCAAAGTCACGATGCGCAAAACTGCGGCATTATAGCGGGCCATGAAAATCGGGCTCGACTTCCCCCAACGCTACTACCCGCGATCGTTTCTGAGCTTGCTGCTGCTCGCCTTCGCGCTCGTCGCGGCACCGCTCGTCGTGGCTTTTTACAACACTGCGGTATACGTCGAGCAGCTTGCAGGTCAGAGCCAGACCGCCTCTCGCGGCAGCCGGCTCTTGGTCGAGCAAACCACCGCGCTCGAACGGGTGGTGCGCCAGTATCTCATCCTCGACGACGAAGAGCTCATCAAGGACTACGCTCGGCTGAGGGCGAACTTCAAGGCGAACACCAGCGAGCTGTCCCTGCAGCCGCTCGACGAGCCGCAGCTGCACGATCTCAACAGCACGATCGACAAGGAGCAGGGGCTCTACGAACAGTTGCTCGGCAAACCGAAGACGGCGGACGACAAGAAGGCGCTCGTGGAAGGCTATTTAGTGCTGTCAGAGCTGGCGCGGGACGTGCTCAATACGAGCAACGCCTTGATCGACCGCGAGGTGGAGTCCATGCGACGCACAGGCGAGCGCGCGCAGCGCATCCTTTGGCTGCAGCTCGCGGCGACGATACCGCTCGGGATACTCCTTGCGGTCGGAGTCACCCTCCTCATCGCGAGACCGATCCGTCAGCTCGACCAGGCGATCCGGCGCCTCGGCGCGGGCGAGTTCGAAGGCGATATCCGGGTCGGCGGGCCGGCAGACCTGAAATACCTGGGCAGCCGGCTCGATTGGCTGCGTCAGCGGCTGATCGAACTCGAACAACAGAAACGCCTGTTCCTGGGGCACGTCTCGCACGAGCTGAAAACGCCGTTGACGGCGCTTCGCGAAGGATCGGAGCTGCTGGTCGAGGGGACGGCGGGCCCGCTCTCGCCGGGTCAGCGCGAAATCGTCGAGATCCTCCGGCAAAAGAGCGTGCAATTGCAGCAGCTGATCGAGGGGCTGTTGAACTACCATCGAGCGCAGGAAAGCGTGGGGCGCCTGGAGGTGACGGCGGTGCGATTCGACCGGGTCGTGGAACAGGTGCTCGACGATCACCGGCTCGCGGTCCAGGCCCGCGGTATCCGCGCCGACCTGCGGCTGGACCCGGTCGTACTTCAAGCCGACGAGGAAAAATTACGCGCCGTCGCGACGAATCTGGTCTCCAATGCGATCAAATACTCGCCGGACGAGGGTATGATTTCCCTGGCGCTGCGACGAGAGGGGGCTGAGGTGGTGTTCGACGTGAGAGACGCGGGTCCGGGAATTCCTCCCGAGGATCGCGACCGGATTTTCGACTGGTTTTATCAGGGCGAGGACATCCATCACGGCCGCGTGCGGGGCAGCGGTCTGGGGCTCGCGATCGCAAGGGAATTTGTCGTGGCTCACGACGGCCGCATCGAGGTCGTGAGCGATCGCGAAGGCGGCGCCCATTTCCGCGTCACGCTTGCGGCCGGGACGCCGCGTCCCGAGCTATGATCCGGATCGTTTCGATCCTCTGCGGCATCTCGGCGCTTGCCGGCTGTGCCGACTTTTCCGCTCCGGGTGCGGGTTCTGGAGGTTCCGGCGCTCCTTGGGGCCGCGAGAACCGCGAATCTCGCCAAGTCATCGAGCTGATCGCCTACACCCAGAGAGTCGCGGCACTGCAGGCCGATGAGCAGCAACGCGAATTGAACGCTTCGACCCAAATGCTTTCCAAGGATCGCGGCGCCTACGGGCGGGTCCGGGTCGCGCTGCTGCTTGCGTTGCCTGGAACGGCGTTCAACGACGACACCCGGGCCGCGAGCCTGCTTGAGTCCCTCGCGGGCGCGGGGGCTTCCGAATCGCCGCCGGGCCCGATGCAGCAGTTTGCCGGACTGCTTCATGCCCAGATCAGCGAGCGCTTGCGCGAGCAGCGCCGCACGGTCCAACTGAAGGAGCAGCTCGAGGCGCTGAAGGCGGTCGAGCGCAATATCATAGAACGCGAGCAAGCGCGACCAAGATGAGCACCATTCTTCTCGTCGACGACGATCCGGATATCCTGAAACTCATTTCCCTGCGACTTACCGCCGCGGGCCACAGCGTCAAGGGAGCGGACAGCGGGGAGAAGGCCCTCGCCGTGCTCGCGGCCTCGCGCCCCGAGCTGGTCATTACCGACCTCAAGATGGGCGGAATGGACGGTCTGACCTTGTTTGACGAAATCCGCAAGCAGGCGCCGACTCTTCCCGTCATCATCCTCACCGCGCATGGCACGATCCCCGAGGCAGTCGCCGCGACCCGCCGCGGGGTTTTCGGGTTTCAGCCCAAGCCGTTCGACGGGAAGCACCTGCTCGAACAGGTGGACCAGGCGCTACGCCTTTCCGGAGTCGGGCAGAGTGAGGGCGAGGAGGACTGGCGGCGCGACTTCGTGACGCAGAGCCCGAAAATGGAAAACGTGCTTCATCAGGCGCGCCTTGTTGCCCAGTCGGAGGCGAGCGTGTTCATCCAGGGCGCGAGCGGCACGGGAAAGGAGCTCCTCGCGCGCGCTATACACCGAGCGAGCCGCCGGTCGCAGGGACCCTTCGTTGCGGTCAATTGCGCGGCCATCCCGGAAAACCTGCTCGAATCGGAATTGTTCGGCCACCGCAAAGGCTCGTTTACCGGTGCGAGCTACGATCATAAGGGGCTCATCCCCGCCGCCGACGGAGGGACGCTGTTTCTGGATGAAATCGGCGACATGCCTCTTGCTTTGCAGGCTAAGCTCCTGCGCGTGTTGCAGGACCGGGAAGTGCGTGCGGTCGGTGCGACTCAGGGGAGCGCAGTCGACGTGCGCGTCATCTCCGCCACGCACCGCGACCTGGACGCCCAGATGAAAGCGGGCCGGTTCCGTGAGGATCTCTACTATCGACTGAACGTGGTCTCGCTCGCGCTCCCGCCCCTTTCCGAGCGGCGCGAGGACATCGTCCCTCTGGCGACCCATTACCTCGGAGTCACCGCTGCGCGTTACGGAAAAGACGTCCGGGCGATGGCTCCGGAGGGGCTTCAAACGCTCCTTGCGGCACCTTGGCCCGGCAACGTGCGGCAGCTCGTCAACGTGATCGAACAGGCGGTTGCGCTCTGCACTACTTCGGGCGTCGTGCCGGCCTCGCTCATCCTGCAGGCGTTGAAGGAGGAGCCCGCGCAGCTTGCTTCGCTCGAGGAGGCGCGGGGAGCTTTCGAGCGCGAATACCTGGTTAGGATCCTGCGCATCACCGGCGGCAGCGTGACCCGGGCGGCGAAGCTCGCGCAGCGCAATCGCACCGAGTTCTACAAGCTGCTTGAGCGCCACAAGCTCGAGCCGAAGATGTTCAAGCCCGAAAAGGGCTGAAACCGGCCAATCCGTGCGCGCGGAATTCGTCATGCTGTCGTCCCGCGGCGACAACAAATTCCCTTTCCCATCAGTTCGATTTTCGTCGCTTGCGGGAAAGCGTCGTTGACAAGCGACGCATCGAAAATCTTTGGCACGCTGGATTCTCGATAACTCATTGAGTTGGCGCGCAAATCTATGTTGGCACGAGGATTGCACTCATGCCAGCGATTCCGGCGCGATTCTAGCGGCGGGAGAAACAAATTTGCTGAAGCGAGCGCGCTCCATTCCAGATAAATGCGGATCGATCCTCTCTTCACAGGACGGGCGGTTTCGGTGCTGATTGCGAGCCTGATCGGTGTCGGCGCCGTCACGGGCTGGTTGCACAGCGGGCTCTCGCCCAAGCAGGGCGACGCGCGGCCGGCAGACCCCGGACACACACCGGTCCCGCCAAGCAGCTGTGCGTTGTGCGGCACGGTCGAGTCCATCCGGACCGTCGAGGTACGCGATGAGGCGGGCGACCCCGGAGCGGCGGCAGGCGGACCCGGACCCGGCGAGCAGTCGGTCGGGGGAGGCGGTGCCGCGGTCACGCTCCTCGGGGCGGCCGGTGCGATCGCTGGGAGCGAGATCGAGAAGAACGTGAAGAAGCGCTATGCATATCGCGTGACGGTGCGCATGGACGACGGCTCCTTTCGTACCATTTCTCTGTCGAGCCCGCCCACCCTCGCCGTCGGCGACAAGGTCCGCGTGGTAGAGGGCAAGCTCGTGCGCACATGAAAAGTCGGGTAAGGAAAGCCCTGCTTGTTCAAGCGAGGAGGAAAGAAGATGCCAAGCCTTAAACGGACCGTCACGCGCGCTCTTGTCGTCAGCCTGTGCACCTTGGGTCTGCCGATTCCGGCTGTGCAAGCCGAGTTGGTCGCAACGGATCGCGTCGAGGCTACCCGGCAGGATGGGCGCGAGCTTCTGGGTTCGCTTTTTGATCGGGCCGACGTCCGGGCCGCGCTTGAGCGGCAGGGCGTGAGCCCCGATGAAGCGAAGGCCCGCGTCAACGCCATGAGCGACGACGAAGTCGAGCGGCTCGCCGCGCGGTTCGACTCGCTTCCCGCAGGAGGCAGCGGGCTCGAGACTTTTCTGGTGATCGGGTTTCTCGTGTTCGTGACCCTTCTCGTAACGGATATTCTGGGCTTCACCAAGGTTTTCAGCTTCACCCGGCCGGCCAAGTGATCCTCCCCTCTCGACCGCGCCGGCGTGTCGCCCGCCGCCTTACGGCGGCGGGCATCTTTCTTCTCGGGCTTGCGGGCTGCGCCATGCCGCAGCTGCAGGCCCTGGTGGGGAGCCGCTCCGCTGGGATTCCGCAGCGCGCCGAGCTCGACGCGGTCCCGTTCTTTTCGCAGGAGGACTATCAATGCGGTCCGGCCGCTCTTGCGATGGTGCTCAGCGCTGGAGGCAAGGTGATCGAACCCGAAACGCTGCGGCCGCAAGTCTATCTTCCCGATCGGCACGGGAGCCTGCAGATCGAGATGCTCGCGGCGGTCCGTCGCAACGGCTTTGTCGCGATCGAGCTCGCTCCGAGCCTCTCGGATCTCCTAGCTGAGATCGCTGCAGGAAACCCGGTGGTCGTGCTGCAGAACCTCGCCCTGGACTGGTATCCGGCCTGGCATTACGCCGTCGCGATCGGCTATGACCTCAAGGCTCAGCGCATCACTTTGCGTTCGGGCACGGAGCGGCGACTCCAAATACCACTCGATACCTTCGAACATACCTGGCGGCGCAGCGGCTACTGGGCGATGCTTGCGCTACCGCCGCGACGCTTGCCGGTGAGCGTGGCGGTAGGTGACTATCTAAGCGCCGTGGCGCGGCTCGAAAAGACCGGCCCGCCCGCGGCGGCGCGGGCCGCCTACGAGCGCGCGCTCGAGCGCTGGTCCGACGATCTCACGGCGCTCATAGGATTGGGAAATGCCGCCCATCGCGACGGCGATTTCGAAGGGGCCGAACAGGCATTCCGGCGGGCCACCCTCGTTCATCCGCGGTCGGCCGCCGCGCACAACAATCTGGCCCAAACGCTCGCGGAGCTCGACCGTCATGACGAGGCCTTGGCCGAAGCGCGCGAGGCGGTCGGGCTCGGCGGGCCGCTCGAGGACACTTCGATCCGCACGCTGGACGCCATCGTCTCGCACACCGGCCGGGGCGAGCAGGAATGGAACCGGTGAACCGACGTGATGGTGATGCATCGTGGGACGCCCACGTACAACCTCTGGACCGGACTGCGGCAGATCCTTACGCACGGCGTCATCACCATGCTCGCCGTCGCGATCGCTTTCTCGCTCCCCGGCATAGCGAACTACATCCTGAACGAGTGGTGGCCCGAGGTCCAGAACAACGCGAATCTCCTGCTCGCGACTGAAGTTGCCCTGGCGTCGGTTCTCGCGCTCCTGTTCAATCTGGCGAAGATCGCCTGGGATCACCGCCAGCGTGTCCTCACCGCACGGCTCGCGTCCTTGGTGCACGCCCGCAACTCCGGCTCCAGCTGGTGGTCGCGCCGGCGCGAGCGTGCCCTGATAGGGCAGCTTCCGGCCCCGCGCGACGCCTTCGCCCTGACCCTCACCGGATACGACACCTTCGTTGCCGACGACAGCTCGCTGCGAGGCGTAATCGGGAAGGCGTACGAAATCCGCGTGATGCTGGTCAACCCGGTCGGAAAAGCGCTGCGAGAGCGAGCGGATTCCCTGCCCCCGGAAATCACCGTGCTCACCTTGCACACCGAGATCGAAGCAACGATCGGGTATCTCTCGGGGCTTCGCAAGTTCGGCAAGAAGGTGAACCTCAAGTTCTACGACGAGGAGCCGTTCTGGAAGCTGATCGTGCTCGGCGATTACGTCTGGGTGCAGCATTGTCACAGCGGATTCGCGGTTACAGAGCAGCCCGAATTCGTGTTCGCCCTGCAGCACCGCGAGCCCCGCCACGGTCTCTTCGTACCCTTCTACATGGTTTTCCTCAACCAGTGGAATGACGCACGTCATCCCGAGTACGATTTTGACACGAACGAGCTGGTCTACCGCGACGCTTCGGGAAAGGAAACGGGCCGGGAAGTACTGAGCGTTCCGAGCGACGGCACAGCGATGTCGCAGCCTGCATTCCAAGGGCCTGCCGCCGCGGCGACTGAACCGGCGCTGCTGCGTCGCCCGGCACTCGAGCGCACGGCCGCTAGCTAGACCGCGATCGGCGCCTTGATCGCGGGGTGCGGGTCGTAAGCCTCGAGGGTGAAATCCTCGTGGCCGAAACCGAAAATATCCCTTACCCCCGGATTGAGCCGCATGCGCGGCAGCGGCCGCGGCGCGCGCGCGAGTTGCTCTCGCGCTTGTTCCAGGTGATTGAGATAGAGGTGGGCGTCACCGAAGGTGTGCACGAATTCGCCCGGCTTCAGGCGGCATACCTGGGACACCATCAGCGTGAGCAGCGCATACGAAGCGATGTTGAACGGCACGCCGAGGAAAATGTCGGCGCTGCGCTGGTACATCTGGCAGGAAAGGCGTTCGTCCGTCACATAGAACTGAAACAATACGTGACACGGGGGCAGCTTCATCTTGTCGATCTCGGCGGGGTTCCAGGCGGTCACGATGTGGCGGCGCGAATCCGGCCGCGTCCTGATCGAATTCACGACTTGCGCGATTTGATCGATCGCGCCCCCTTCAGGCGAAGGCCAGCTGCGCCATTGCGAGCCGTACACCGGGCCGAGCTCGCCGTCTGCGTCGGCCCACTCGTCCCAGATCGTGACGCCGCGCTCCTGCAGCCAGCGGACGTTGGTATCGCCTCTCAGGAACCAGAGCAGCTCGTAGATGATCGATTTGAGATGGACTTTCTTGGTGGTCAAGAGCGGAAAGCCGGCTGCCAGGTCGAAACGCATCTGCCAGCCGAAGGTGGACAGCGTGCCGGTGCCCGTTCGGTCGGTTTTCCTATGACCGTGCTCGAGCACGTGACGCATGAGATCGAGGTACTGCTTCATCGAGGCGAAATCATAGCGCGTTACCCGGGCGAGTTGAACGCGCTCGCGGCGGGATCGCACGCCAGGCCCACACGACCGCCAGGGCAAACGCGCAATAGGCAGTCGCAAACACCCACTCGGGAAGATCGTAATACAGCAGCCACGCAAGCCAGCGCCCGATAAAGCTGCGGTCCTCGCGCCCGGTGGAGCGCAACACGTCCTCCCAGAGCGTCAGCGGGCAAGCGAAGCCGAGCAGTGTTTCGACGGCGACAAATACGATCGCGGCGAGGTGCGCGGTGCGAAACGCGCGGTTGTGCACCCAGGCCCAGCGCCCCGCCCCGGCGAGAATCAGGGAAAAGCCGCCGACGACGAACAACACGAACAGGACGTGCGCGATGAGGACTGCATCGGCGAGCCACGCGGAGCCCATCGGGCCTCAGCGCCTCGCTGCTTTCGGCTCTCCCGATTCGACCGGCCGCGAGGGATCGGCGCACCATTCGCTCCAAGACCCGGGATAGAGGCGCGCCCCGCGCAGCCCGGCGACCTCCATGGCGAGGAGGTTGTGGCAGGCGGAAACTCCGGAGCCGCAGTAGTTCACGACGTTTTCCGCGCCCGCGGGCCCGAGTACGGTACCGAACTCCTCTCCGAGCGCTTCGGGCGACTTGAAACGCCCGCTCGCATCGAGGTTGTCGCGGAAATACCGGTTGCGCGCGCCGGGAATGCGCCCGCCCACGGGGTCTAGGGTCTCGTTCTGCCCGCGGAAGCGGTCCGGCGCGCGCGCGTCGACGAGCACCGTGCCCGGATTGTAGAGGCGGGCGCGGACAAAATCTGCATCGACCCAGGTAGGGTTTGCCTTGCCCGAAAACCGCGTCGGTTGCGGCTGCGGCACCTCGGCTGTCTGCGCTCGCCCTTCGGAGACCCATTGGTTCCAGCCGCCGTCGAGCACGGCCACGGGCAGATGCCCGAGCCAGCGCAGCAGCCACCACAGCCTCGCAGCGACCATGCCGCCCTGCGCGTCGTAGGCAACGACCTGCTTTCTCGAATCGACGCCCGCCCGCCCCAGCTTCTCCATCAGCACGTCCGGATCGGGAAGCGGATGCCGGCCGTTGGTTCCGGTCTTCGGAGCGGAGAGATCCTCGTCAAGATGCAGAAAGCGCGCGCCCGGGATGTGCGACGCTGCGTACTCGGCACGCCCGCGTGCCGGATCTGCCAGATCGTGGCGGCAATCGAACACGAGCCAATCGGGATCTTCGAGGCGCTGCGCGAGGATTTCGGTACTGACGAGCGCGGTGAGGATCATGCCGCTATATTACCCGCGGCCGGCACCGAAAAACTCTAGATGTGCCCGGCCAGCCCGCGCTTGATGTGTTCGTGGAAGTGCATCATCCCGTCTTCCATCGGCGACTGGTAAGGGCCGGCGTCGTTCTCGCCGCGCTCCCACAGCGCTCGCCGGCCGCGGTCCATGCGCCGGGCGATCTCGTCGTCCTCGATCGCGGTCTCGCGGTAGGCGGCCTGCTCGGCTTCGACGAATTCGCGCTCGAAGAGGACGATGTCCTCGGGATAATAGAACTCGACGACGTTGGTCGTGTGCGTCGGTGAGCGCGGCAGCAGCGTGCTCACCACGAGCACGTGCGGATACCACTCGAGCATGACGTTGGGGTAGTACAGGAACCAGATCGCGCCCTGCTTGGCCGGTTTGCCCGCCATGTAGCGGGTGAGGGCCTCGTGCCACTTGGCGTAGGTTGGCGTCCCGGGTTTCGCGAACCCGTCCTTCACTCCCACCACCTGTGCCGAATACGTTTCGGCGATGTCCCACTTGAGATCGTCGCAAGTGACGAAGTTGCCCAACCCCGGATGGTAGGGGATCACATGATAGTCCTCGAGGTAGACCTCGATGAAGGTCTTCCAGTTCTGCTCGAACTCCAGGATTTCGACGCGGTCGAGCATGTAGCCGGAGAAATCGAAGTCGTCGGCGCTCGCGAACCCGGCGAGGTCCTTCGCCACGTCGCGCTTGCCCGCGAACAGCATGCCGCGCCAGTTCTGCAGCGGAGTCTTGCCGAGGTTGAGGCAGGGATTCTCGGGGAAGTGCGGCGCGCCGAGCAGCTCCCCCTTCATGTCGTAGGTCCAACGGTGCAGCGGGCAGACGATGTTCTGCGCGTTGCCGCGGCCTTCGAGCAGGATCGCCTGCCTGTGGCGGCACACGTTCGACAGGAGCTCGATACCGTTCGCGTTCCTGACCAGCACCTTGCCGTGATCCATCCAGGCAAGCGTGTGATAGTCGCCCGGGTTCGGTACCATCAGCTCGTGCCCGACATAACCGGGGCTGTTCGCGAAGAGCAGGTTTTGCTCCAGCTCGAAGACCTGCGGGTCGAAGTACCAGGAAACGGGAAGCTGCGATGCGTTGGGCTTGAGCCTTCGCGGACTGGGCAAGTCGGACATACGGCTGGAGGGCTCCCTTTGGGTCGGTCAATCGTAAAATCGGCGCGATTCTAGACCTTTTTCCCAGGGGGCACCAGGGGTTTTTCCCATTTGACCGTCCTTTCCTCATGGGCTATTTTGCCGTTTCCTGAATCGAACGGGCTCCGCACCGGACTCTCCTCCATGTCGAAACCCGCCAAGACCGATCAACCCGAGAGCTTCGAGGCCGCCTTGGCCGAGCTGGAGAAGATCGTGGCCAGCATGGAGTCCGGGAAGCTGACTCTGGAGCAGTCCCTTGCCGCGCACAAGCGAGGCCTGGAGCTGGCTCAGTACTGCCAGGGTGTTCTCGCCCGCGCGCAGCAGCAGGTCAAGGTGCTTGAAGAAAACACGCTGAAAAACTTCCCCGGTGCCGGCGACGACGAATGAATTCACCGCCTGGATGGCAAGAGTCCAGGCTCGGGTCGAAGCGGCGCTGGAGCGTTTTCTCCCGTCCACGGGAATAGCGCCGCAGCGCCTGCATGACGCGATGCGCTACGCGGTGCTCGGCGGAGGCAAGCGCATACGGCCCTTGCTCGCGTTTGCCGCAGGCGAGGCCTCCGCAGGCGAACCGGTCCGCGCCGACCCGGCGAGGCTCGAGGTCGCGGCCTGCGCCGTAGAATACATTCACGCCTATTCGCTCGTGCACGACGACCTGCCCTGCATGGACGACGACGTGCTTCGCCGCGGCAA
>VBCT01000213.1 GCA_005882235.1 Betaproteobacteria bacterium | reverse complement strand
CGCGTGCTCAAGACGGGCGGCCCGGCTTTGCTGTTCGAAAAGCCCAAGGGCCACACGACCCAAGTGCTCGGCAACCTGTTTGGCACGACGCGCCGCGTCGCGCTCGCCATGGGCGGAGAAACAGGCGCGGATCCGCGCGAGACGCTGCGCGACATCGGAAAGCTCCTGGCGTTCCTCAGGGAGCCGGAACCGCCCAAGGGATTTCGCGACGTGCTCGAACGCTGGATTCCGATCGGAAGACAAGTGATGCACATGGCACCAAGGGAAATTTCGGACGCTCCGTGCCAGCAGGTGGTGTGGGAGGGAAAGGACGTGGACCTTGCGCGCCTTCCCATACAAACGTGCTGGCCCGACGACGCAGGGCCGCTCATCACGTGGGGATTGACGGTAACGCGAGGGCCGCGCAAGGCACGTCAGAACCTCGGCATCTACCGCCAGCAGCTGATCGCTCCGGACAAGCTCATCATGAGATGGCTTCCCCATCGCGGTGGTGCGATCGACTTTCGCGAACATTCCGAGGCGCGGCCGGGTGAGCCTTTTCCGGTGGCGGTGGCACTCGGGGCCGACCCGGCGACGATTCTCGGCGCGGTTACGCCGGTGCCCGACACACTCTCCGAATATCAGTTTGCCGGGCTGCTGCGCGGCTCGCGCACCGAGCTAGCAAAATGTCTCGGTTCGGATCTGCAGGTGCCGGCGTCGAGCGAGATCGTGCTCGAAGGCGCCATTCGGCCGGGGGAGACGGCGGTCGAAGGTCCGTTTGGAGATCACACTGGCTACTACAACGAGAAGGAAACCTTTCCGGTGTTTACGGTCGAGCGCGTCACCACGCGCCACGACCCGATCTACCACTCGACCTACACCGGCAAACCCCCGGACGAGCCTGCAGTGCTGGGCGCAGCGCTGAATGAAGTGTTCGTGCCGATCCTGCAGAAGCAGTTTCCCGAAATCGAAGACTTTTACCTGCCGCCAGAGGGATGCTCCTACCGGCTTGCCGTGGTGAGCCTGAAAAAGCAGTACCCAGGACACGCCAAGCGGGTGATGTTCGGAATCTGGAGCACATTGCGGCAGTTCATGTATACCAAGTTCATAATCGTGACCGACGACGACGTCGATATTCGCGAGTGGAAGGAGGTCGTATGGGCCCTGACTACACGCGTTGACGCCGCCCGCGACACGCTCGTCGTTGAGAATACCCCAATCGACTACCTCGATTTTGCGAGTCCCGTTATTGGCCTTGGCGCGAAGATGGGGATCGACGCGACGAACAAGTGGCCAGCGGAAACCTCGCGCGCCTGGGGCCTGCCGATCGCGATGCGTGCCGAGGTAAAGGAACGCGTCGACCGGCTCTGGAAGGACCTCGGCTTATAGGGAACGCGGGTGAAAGAGCCGCGACGTCCCCCGGCCTTTCTCGACCCGTGTGCTGTCAGAATTTGAAGATGGCGTTGATGGAGACCATCCCCGCGTTGGCACGGCCGGTGCAAGTTGCGCAGAAAGCGTTACCGACCCTGCCGAAGTTCTCGAATTCGATGCGCACGCCCGTGTCGATGTTGAAGAAGTATTGCGCGCCGAAGCCGGTGAGGAAGCTGGTGTTGTCGGTCTGAAAATTGGGAATGTTGTTGCTGATGACTGTTCCCGGATTGTGAATGGTTATTCTCGTCTGGGAAAAAAACGCGCCGAATCGACCGAAAAGGGAGAAATTATTGGTGAAAGGAACCGTCGGGACGGCAGAAAATCCCCAGCCTGTCACTTTGTAAAAGTCCTGCTGGGTGACCCCTCCCGCCTCATACGCGTACTCGAAGTTACCGAGAGAGACGTAATTCACCTCGGCGGCCCAATTACGATTGATCTGGTATCCAAGGGACCCCTGGAAACCCGCGTCGAAGTCTTTCTTGCGTTCGTTGGCCGCGCCCCCGGAGCTGAAGTCCGCTGAATAGAATAGAACGCGGGAGTAGCCCACCCCGAGGCCGGTGTACCAGTAGGAGTCCGCGGCATACGTGGAGCACACGCCCGACAGCAGCAATGCTGCGACTATGCCAAGCAGAGCAGGGTGTTTCATTCGAGCGGGTCCTTTCTCCCTCTTGAATTCCCGGAACCGGTCTGAAAATAGAGTCTTAGCGACACCGCGGCACTGTAATCCAATGGTGAAACTTGTGTCAAGGCAAGACTTTGGCAGATCTATGTAATCCAACTTCTGCACATTGCAGTTTTATTCTCGGAATTTAGATACTTATCAGCGCAGCAAAACGGAACAGCATCGCTGCCGGAAAATATCCGCTGGCGCCCCTTGCATATCGGGGACAGCATATCGGTGGGGCTTGAAATCTTCCGACCTAATCCTTATCATTAGCACTCGCTGTAGATGAGTGCTAAAACGTAGTTTCCCCTATTTATTCATGGCCGCATTGTCGCATGGTGGCCGCTAACTCGTTCAATATGAAGGAGGATATCCAATGATGACCAAGATTCGACCCTTGCACGACCGCGTCGTAGTGAAGCGCCTCGACGCGGAAAGCAAGTCTGCGGGAGGGATTGTGATTCCCGACACCGCCGGCGAGAAACCCGATCAAGGCGAGGTCGTCGCGATCGGCAAGGGCAAGATCCTCGAGGACGGCAAGGTGCGTCCGCTCGACGTCAAGGTCGGCGACCGCATCCTGTTCGGAAAATACTCCGGCCAGGCGGTGAAGGTCGAAGGCACCGAGTATCTGGTGATGCGCGAAGACGACATCATGGGCGTCGTCGCGAAGTAACCCAACGATTCCAATTCAGGAGTGAACAATGCCTGCTAAAGACGTACGTTTCCACGAGTCAGCGCGGCACAAGCTGCTCGCCGGGGTCAATATCCTCGCCGACGCGGTCAAGGTGACCCTCGGCCCCAAGGGTCGCAATGTGGTACTGGAGCGCTCCTTCGGTGCCCCGACCGTGACCAAGGACGGCGTGTCGGTTGCCAAGGAAATCGAGCTGAAGGACAAGTTCGAGAACATGGGCGCGCAAATGGTGAAGGAAGTTGCCTCGAAAACTTCGGATGTCGCGGGGGACGGCACGACCACTGCGACCGTTCTCGCCCAATCGATCGTGAGAGAGGGTATGAAGTTCGTCGCCTCCGGAATGAACCCGATGGACCTGAAACGCGGGATCGACAAGGCGGTCATTGCCGTCGTCGAGGAGCTGAAGAAGCTTTCCAAGCCCTGCACCACGAGCAAGGAAATCGCCCAGGTCGGCGCCATTTCCGCCAATGCAGACGAGGCGATCGGCAAGATCATCTCCGATGCCATGGACAAAGTCGGCAAGGAAGGCGTGATCACTGTCGAGGACGGCAAGGGCCTGCAGAACGAGCTCGAGGTGGTCGAAGGCATGCAGTTCGACCGTGGGTATCTGTCGCCGTATTTCATCAACAACGCGGAAAAGCAGATTTCGGTGCTGGAGGAACCGTACATTCTTCTGCACGACAAGAAGATCTCGAACATTCGCGAACTGCTGCCGATTCTGGAGCAGGTGGCCAAGTCCGGCAAACCGCTTCTCATCGTCGCCGAGGAAGTCGAAGGCGAAGCCCTCGCAACGCTGGTGGTAAACAACCTGCGCGGAATTCTCAAGACCTCCGCTGTCAAAGCCCCGGGGTTCGGCGATCGCCGCAAGGCCATGCTCGAAGACATCGCCATCCTTACCGGCGGCCAGGTCATTGCCGAAGAAGTCGGATTGACCCTCGAAAAGGCGGGCCTCAAGGATCTCGGCCGCGCGAAACGCATCGAGGTCGCGAAGGAAGAAACCACGGTCATCGACGGAGCCGGC
>VBCT01000212.1 GCA_005882235.1 Betaproteobacteria bacterium | reverse complement strand
GCCGACTTCAAGCGCCGCTACGGGGTTGCAGTGAAGTTCTGGCGCGGCAGCCAGGCGCATATCCTGCAGCGCGTGACCAGCGAAACGCGCGGGGGTCGCTTCGAGTTCGACGTGCTCGAGACCAACGCCCCGCAGATCGAGGCGCTCGCGCGGGAAAAGCTGCTGCAGAAAATGAACTCGCCCTACATCGAGCAGGAATTGCTGCCCGAGGTCATGCCGTCGCACGGCGAGTGGGCGCCCGACCGGCTCAATCTGCTCGTCTACGCTTACAACACCAACGCCGTGAAGCCGGCGGACGTGCCGAAGTCTTGGCAGGACTTGCTCGACCCGAAATGGAAAAAGCGCATCGGCGTGGAATCCACGAACGTGGAATGGTTCGCCGCCCTGGTCGAATCGCTCGGCGAGAAAGCGGGGCTCGAGCTGTTCCGGCGCATGGCCGACAACGGCTTGGCGGTGCGCACCGGCCACAATCACAGCGCCGTCCTGGTCGCAGCCGGAGAAATTCCCCTGATGCTGGGGATCTACAGCCACGACGCCGATCGCATGAAGGCGAAGTCCGCGCCGGTCGACTGGTTCATCCTGCCCCCGGCCGTCGTGCTGCCCTCCGCAGTCGCGGTCTCGCGGCGCGCACCACACCCCAACGCCGCCGCGCTCTTCTACGACTACATGCTGACCGACGGCCAGCGCTTCTACACGGAAGTGCACCGCGTGCCTGCGAACAAGAACTACGACACGCCGGTGCGACGCCTGGTGCGCGAGCGCCAAGCCGTCAAGATCGTGAATGCGCAGGAAACCATCGACGACTACGAAAAGTGGCTGGACCTGTACAAACGCATCATCGTCGACCGCTCGCAGCACTGACCCTCACGGCACATGAAGAGTAGCGGGTCGGTTCGTCTCCATCTTTACGCGGCGGCGTTCGCCGCGTTCTCGGTCCTGGGATGTGCGGCCCAAACCGTAATCTACGAAAAGGCCTCGTCTTACAACACGATCATCGTCACCGAGGATCAAAGGGGCATGCGCACGCTGCTCTTCGAAAGAGGCGGAGGGCGGCAAAGCGTCGTGAAACCGGGAGATCCGGATCATGTGGAGCTGCCCTACGCGCGGGTCGCCCTTGCCGGACTGGCGCTGTGCGAAGAACCGCGCCGTATCCTCGTCGTCGGCCTCGGCGGAGGGACCTTGCCGATGTTCCTGCGCGCGCACTACCCCGCGGCAACGATCGACGTGGCGGAAATCGATCCCGACGTCGTGGACGTTGCGAAGAAGTTCTTCGGATTTGTCGATGACGAGCTGCTGCGCGCCCACGTCGGCGACGGGCGGCAATTCATCGAGAGGGCCCGGCAAGCCGACTACGACGTCATTTTTCTCGACGCCTTCGGCGCCCACGACGTTCCGAAACGACTGACGACGCTGGAATTCCTGCAAATCACGCGCCGGGCGCTCAAGCCGAACGGAGTCGTCGTCAGCAACGTCTGGCGCCCCGCTTCCAACCCCCTTTACGATTCGATGGTCCGGACCCACCAGGAGGCGTTCGAGGAGCTGTTCATCCTGGATGTCCCAGGCGACGTCAACAACATCTTTCTCGCGCTGCCGCGCAGGCAACCGCTCGGCCGAAGCGAGTTGGCGCAGCTTGCCCGGAAAATATCGACCGCGAAGCGCTTCCGCTTCGACCTGGGAGAGCTGGTCGAGCGCGGGTTCCTGCACGCGCGCGAGAAGAACCGGCGGTCAAGCGTGCTGCGGGACGCGGACCTCCGGTAAGCGATGGCTGCCTAAGACGCGACCATCCCGTGGACGCTGAACAGCTGCTCGGGATCGGTCCAGATTTTTTCGGGAGTAAAGCCGGCCCGTTTTCCCAGTTCCTGGAATTCGGCGATCGAGTACTTGCAGGAAATTTCGGTATGGATGGTTTCACCGGGCGCAAAATCGAACCGCCGGCCGGCGACGTGCGCGAACTGCGAGTACTGGCTCTCCAGGTGCATCTCGATGCGGCCCAGGATCGGGTCGTAGAAGGCCTTGTGGCGGAAGCGCTTCACCTGGAAATCCCCCGCGAGCTCGCGATTGATCCGGTGCAACAGGTTGAGGTTGAACTGCGCCGTGACGCCCTTGGGATCGGAGTAGGCGGCATCCAGAGTGACTTTGTCCTTCTTCAGGTCCACGCCGATCAGAAGGACTCCGCCCGCCCCCGCCATCTTGCGCGCCTGCCTCAGAAAAACGAGCGCTTCAGCGGGAGTGAAGTTGCCGATGGTGGAGCCGGGAAAAAACACCGTCTTCCTGCGGATCGGCACTCCTACGAACTCGGGCAAGACGATGGGCCGCGTATGATCGGCGCAGATGCCGACGATGTTGAGGAAGGGAAAGCGACGGGAAAGCTCATTTGACGAAGCACGCAGCGTATCCATTGCGATGTCGATCGGAACGTACAACTGCGTCTGCAGCGCCTGGATCAGGATACGCGCGATGTCGATCGGAACGTACAACTGCGTCTGCAGCGCCTGGATCAGGATACGCGTCTTGGCTTGCACGCCGCTGCCGAACTCGATCAGCTGCGCCTCGGGCCCGACGAATTGCGCGATTTCCGCGATGTTGCCGCGCAGGATCGCCGTCTCGGTGCGCGTCAGGTAGTACTCGGGCAGCTCGCAGATCGCTTCGAACAGGCGGCAGCCCTGCTCGTCGTAGAAGTACTTCGGCGGAATGCTCTTCTGGGGAAGCGCAAGGCCGGCGAGCACGTCCTCCGAGAGCCTGTCCCCCTGTGGAAGAAAGCTGTAGAAGCGGACCACCCCAGGTGCCGGGGACTGGGGCGAAGGCTGGGGGTTCATTCCGCGGGCCGGAATCTAGCCCGGCCAGTCGTTCCGTGCGTATATCGAACCGAAGTCGGCTTGCGGCGGCAAGGCCGCGGATGTCTGGCGCGTATTGCGGCCGGAGGCGAATTCCAGCCATTGACGTATGCGGGTCGCGTCGCCGACACGAGTGTACTTGCCCCAGGAGTCCAGGAGCACGATGATAATCGAACGCTCGGCCAGCGTCACCTGCATGACCAGACACCGCCCCGCCTCGGCGATGTACCCGGTCTTGGACAAACCGATGTCCCAGCGGGAGCTGCGCGTGAGATTGTTGGTGTTGCCGAAGCGCATCGCGCGGCGCCCGATCTTGACCTGGTACGAAGTCGAAGTCGTATAGTCGCGGATCTTGGGGTAGGCATGCGCGGCTTGCACGAGCTTCGCCAGGTCCTGCGCGGTCGACACGTTGCGCCCGGAAAGCCCCGTGCCGTCCTCGAAGCGCGTACCCGTCATGCCGAGCAGTTGCGCCTTCAGGTTCATCGCCAGCACGCACGAGTCTTTTCCACCCGGGTAGGAGCTCGCGATCGCAGACGCGGCGCGGTTCTCCGAAGCCATGAGCGCGAGGTGCAGCAACTCGTCGCGCGTGAGCGTCGTTCCCACTTGCAGGCGGGAGTGCGAGCCGCGCAGCCTGTCGACGTCCGCCTTGGCGATCGTCACCGGCTCGTCCGGGTCGAGCTCTGCGTCCAGGGTGACGATCGCAGTCATCAGCTTGGTGAGCGACGCGATCGGCAACTTCGATTCCATGTTCTTGCCGAGGAGAATTTCGCCGGATTGCTGGTCGACGACCAGCGCGGCCTGGGATTTCAGCGCCGGCTGGCGCAGCTCGCGCGCGGACACTGCGCTCGAAACGACCGCCAGTGCAAGGAGCGATATCGCGATGAACCGCACCCTTCCTCCCAGTCTATTGTTGGGCCGGCCAGTTTAGCCTTGGCGAGATTTATTTGCAACGAAAATAACGGGATACACGTGACACTTCACACGAGATCGCGAAAACGTCCAATCCTCCTCATGCTGCCGCCTGCTCGGCCTCCTCCTGCAGTTGCAGCGCCCACATCTGGGCGTAGGCGCCGTCTTGCCCTAGCAAGTCCCTATGGGTGCCCCGCTCCAAGATACGGCCCTGATCCAGAACGATAATCTGGTCCGCATCCATGACCGTGGAAAGGCGGTGAGCGATCACCAGGGTGGTGCGCCCCTGCGCGATGCGGTCGAGCTCGGTCTGGATGCCTTGCTCGGTTTCCGAATCGAGCGCGGAGGTGGCCTCATCGAAGATGAGGATGCTCGGGTTTTTCAGGATGGCGCGGGCGATCGCCACCCGCTGCTTTTCGCCCCCGGAGAGCTTCAGGCCCCGCTCCCCGACCCGTGACTCGTAGCGGTCGGGAAGGCTCTCGATGAATTCGTGGATGTGCGCCGCCTTCGCCGCCTCGATGACCTCTGCGGGCGATGCGCTCGGCCGCCCGTAGTGGATGTTGTAGAGAATCGTGTCGTTGAAGAGCACCGTGTCCTGCGGCACGATGCCGATCGCGGCGCGCAGGGACGACTGCGTCACGCCGCGGATGTCGGTGCCGTTGACGGTGATGCGACCCGCGTTGACGTCGTAGAAGCGGAACAGCAGCCGCGCCACAGTGGATTTTCCCGAGCCGCTCGCGCCCACCACGGCGACCTTGCTCCCGGCCGGGATCTCGAAGGATACGTCGAACAGGATCTGGCGCCGCGGCTCGTAGAAGAAATCGACGCGCTCGAAGCGCACCGTCGCGCTTCCCGCGCCTTTTCCAAGAGGCAGCGGCGCCGCATCCGGCCGGTCCTGTATCTCCCGGTCCTGGGTGAGCAGACGGAACATGCGGTCCATGTCGGCGAGCGCCTGCTTGATCTCGCGGTACACCATGCCCAGGAAATTGAGCGGGATGTAGAGCTGGATCAAGAGGCCGTTCACGAGCACCAGATCGCCGAGCGTCAGAGTCTTCGCCACCACGCCCTCGGCCGCGAGGATCATGAGCAGCGTCACCGCGACGGCGATGATGCAGCTCTGCCCGATGTTGAGGAGCCCGAGCGAGGCCTCGTTCTTCACGGCCGCCGACTCGTACTTCTGCAGGTTCTCGTCGTACCGGCGCGCCTCGTATTCCTCGTTGTTGAAGTATTTCACCGTCTCGTAGTTGAGCAGGCTGTCGATCGCGCGCGTGTTGGCCTTCGAATCCAGTTCGTTCGCGCGGCGGCGGATTTCCATGCGCCACTCGGTGATAGCCACGCTGAAGGCGATGTAGAGGGCCACGGCGACGAAGGTGACTGCAGCGAAGCGCCAGTCGAACCTGGTGAGAAGGATGACCGCCACCAGGCTGAACTCGAGGATCACCGGGACGATCGAGAACAGCATGTAGCTCAGGAGCGTCGAGATGCCGCGTGTGCCGCGCTCGATGTCGCGGGACACGCCTCCCGTCTGCCGCTCCAGATGAAAGCGCAGGGACAGGGCGTGCATGTGGCGGAACACGGTGAGAGCAACGCGGCGTATCGCGCGCTGCGTCACGCGCACGAATACCACGTCCCGGAGCTCCGCGAACAGCGTCGTCGAAAACCTGAGGATTCCATAGGCTGCGAGCAACGCGAGGGGCAGCACCAGCACCGCGGTCTGCGCGTCCAGCGAATCGACCACTTCCTTGAGCACCAGCGGCACGCCGACGTTGGCGAGCTTTGCGGTGGTCAGGAAGGCGAGCGCGAGCGCCACGCGGACGCGGAATTCCCACAGATAGGGGACGAGCATCCCCAGCGCGCGCCATTCGCTGCGCCGTTTCGGGGCGGAATCCTTCATCGGGACGGGCAAGGCGAAGCTGCGGTGATCGTGGGCCATGGAGGAGTGTCATGTTACATCGAGGCGGGGGAGCAGCGTATCATGCTGTATTGCCTTGAAAGCCCCAGAGAACACTCCGGAGGGCCCATGTCTCTCGCTGTCTGGATCGTCGCAGTCGTTGCCGTTTCATTTGCGCTCGCCTATCTGAACTCACCGGGGTGGATCTGGATCGCCGCGGGTGCGGTGGCGCTTCCCGCCGGTCTGGCCGGCGGAGCGTTCGCGATGGATGCCTTCCTCGTGCTCGCCGGACTGCTCGTCTTTTGCAGCGTCGTGCTGGGCGCGGCGCCTTTGCGCCGCTTGCTCGTTTCGCGCTTCCTTCTTGCCTGGTACCGCGGCCAGCTTCCCGCCATGTCCCAGACCGAGCAGGAGGCGATCGACGCCGGCACGGTGTGGTGGGACGGCGATCTTTTCTCCGGCCGCCCCGACTGGGGAAAACTCCTCGCGCTGCCGCAGCCGAAGCTCACACCCGAGGAACAGTCGTTCCTCGACAACGAGACCGAGCAGCTGTGCGCGATGGTGAACGACTGGGAGACGACGCAGGTCTATCAGGACCTGCCGCCGCACGCGTGGCAGTTCATCAAGGACAAGGGTTTCCTCGGGATGATCATCCCGAAG